>JAFVZP010000008.1 GCA_017508105.1 Clostridia bacterium | reverse complement strand
ATCAACCCGGTCGCTTAACTCTTCGTTTCTTTCGGTAAGTTGCCCATTTGCCGCGGTCAACTCATCAACCCTGCCGTTTAACTGGGTATTCGTCTCGGTCAACTCATCGACCCGGTCGCTTAATTCGGTATTCGTCTCAGTCAACTCATCGACCCTGTCGCTTAATTGGCTATTGGCGGAAGACAGTACCTCTATGGTATCGTCCTGCTCTTGCGTTTTTTCCGTCAGTGCGCTTGTAGCCGCTTTTTCGCTTGCCAATGCCGATTCTAACGCAGTAATCCTACTCTCTATTTCCGAGAGCGCGTTTTGCGTAATCCCCCCGTTACAACCGACCAGCGATAGCAAGCTAATACCCACCAACGACAAGGCTATTATGCTTTTGATTGCTTTTTTCATTTTTTTCCTCCTATTATATAAAGTTTCTCATTTTAATATTATATTATTTTTTTGGTATTGTCAATACCTTTTGGAAAAAATAGCCAATATAACAAAAAAACGGCGTTCCGAAAATCGGAACGCCGTTTGATGATTGCGTTGAATTATTCTTCTTTGAAGGGGAGCAATGCAACCACTCTTGCACGCTTGATGGCGTAAGCAAGGGTTCTTTGGTGTTTTGCACAGGTGCCGGTCATTCTTCTGGGCAGAATTTTACCGCCTTCGGCGATATATTTCTTTAAACGTGCAACGTCCTTATAGTCGATTACTTCAACCTTTTCCTGACAGAAAGCGCAAACCTTTCTGCGAGGAGCCTTTTTAAAGCTCTTTTTTACAGGTGCCTTTTCTTCCATAACGGTTACTCCTTAATTTTAATTTATCTTCCCGTAGCTTCTTAGCGTTTAGAACGGGATATCGCTGTCGTCCTCAAATGCTTGCAGAACAGGCTTTTTCTTGCCCGTAGGAGCGGCAGGGGCGTAGGAGTCCTGCGAGCCGTCCTCATTTGTCATTCTGGGCGTTAAAAATTCTACGTCTTCCGCGATAATATCGACAGCCGTGCGTCTGACGCCTTGATTGTCGTCGTAATTTCTGATTTGAATGGAACCGCTCACTGCTACTTTGGAGCCTTTTTTCTGGTATTGCGCTATTCTTTCCCCCAAGCCACGCCATGCGGTGACGTTGAAGAAATCCGTCTGTCTTTCACCGTCTGCAGAGGTATAGTTTCTGTTTACGGCGATGGCAAAACGGCATACGCTTACGCCCGAAGGCGTCGTAGTAAGTTCGGGATCTCTCGTTAAATTACCAATCAACAAAACCTTGTTCATGTCTATTTTACCTTATCAATTCTTTTATGCGATTTTCATAATCGTCTGTCTGGTGATTTCCGCGTCAATGCCGCAGACACGCACGAGCTCATTGCAGATATCGCCATTGCCTTCAAACGTCAAGAGTACGTAGTACGCTTCCTTTTTGAAGTTGATGGGATACGCAAGCTTCTTGGTGCCCCACTTGTCGGTGGATACAACGGCGCCGCCACGGCTGGTGATGATGCCTTCCAATTTTGCAAGAGTTGCTTCCTTGGTTTCATCGGCGGACTCGTTGTTGAGCATTACGAGCATTTCGTATTTAGCCATACTTTTTTACCTCCCGGTCTTATTCGGCATACCTCCTACGGTATGCAAGGTGTTTGATGTGTGCAGACGAAAAAACGGTCTTTCTCGCTACACCGTTCATATATTTTACTATATTTATGACCCTAAGTCAATAATTTTAAAGGCGGAATATAAACTTTCCGCCTCTTTTTTTGTTTTTTAATAGGGTTTTTTGCCGTAAAGCGCTTCCATATCGTCGGCGTACTGCTTGGCTCTGGGATACTGCTTGACATCCGTTGCGTGAAGGATTTTTTCCAGCTCTTTCTTCTGCTCCTTGCTCAGCTTGGTGGGCACTTCAACGTACGTTCTTATATGCAGACTGCCCGTGCCCTGACGGGATGCAATGCCCTTGCCGCGCATGATGATGGTTGTACCGTTTTGCGTGCCTTCGGGAATATCCAAAAGGAAGGAATCGTTTAAATCGGGTACGCGTACCTTACCGCCGAGCGCCGCCGTGGCGTAGGGAATGGGCAGGTCGATAAACAAGTCCATGCCCTTTCTCTGGAAGATTTTGTGCGGCTCTACACGGAACACGATATACAGATCTCCGGCGGGGCCGCCCGTCAAAGACGCATGACCCATGCCCCGTTTTAAGATATAACTCTGGTTGTCTGCACCGGCAGGAATGGTGATGTTCAGCTTCTCCTCTTCGCGGTTGTAACGCTTGCCCTTACAGACGTGGCATTTTTCAATAATCTTCTTGCCCGTGCCCGAACAGTCGGGACAGGCGGTTACCCGCACCGTTCTGCCGAACATGGTGTTTTGCGTTACCCGAATGCGGCCCTGACCGCTGCACTTGGCGCAGGGCGAATATGCCGTACCGTTTTTGGCGCCCGTACCCTTACAGGCGGGACACGCCTTGTTGCGGGTGTAGGAAAACTCACGGGTGCAGCCCTTGGCGGCATCCATGAAGCTCAAGCTCATTTCCCGCTTGATATCCTCGCCGACGTTGTCCTCGGGACGGCCGGACGAGCCACCCATGCCCCCACCGAAGAAGGAAGAGAAGATATCCTCGAACCCGCCGAAGCCGCTGAAGCCCTGACCGGAGAATCCGCCGCCCATGCCACCCATGCCCGGATGTTCGAGCTCGTAGTCGTAGGCGGCGCGCTTTTGTTTATCGGACAGAGTTTCGTTTGCCTCGTTGATTTCTTTGAATTTTTCAGCCGCCGTGGCGTCGCCGGGGTGCAGGTCGGGGTGGTATTCCTTTACCTTTTTGCGGTAGGCGGCTTTTATATCCGCATCGCTTGCGTTTTTTTGCACACCGAGAATATCGTAATAATTTTTCTTATCTGCCATGATTTTTTACCTGTGTTTTACTGTACCGCGCAGCGTATGGGGCAAACGCCCTAAAAAATTTTGCGCTCTATTAGCACAAAATTACCCAAAGGGATAATTTGGGTAATTTTGCTATGTTTTTTAGTGATTATTGATGGAACTCGTCTTCGCCTTGGGGACCGGCTGCGCCTTGCGCGCCTGCCTCGGCCTGCGCCTGTTGATAGAGCTTGACGAATACGGGCTGTACTGCCTGCATTAAGGTGTCGTGCGCTGCAACGATTTTTTCGTCGTCGCCGCTCTCCAAGTCCTTCTTGGCAGCGTCTACCGCCGCCTGTACGGTGGCTTTATCATCCTCGGTGAGCTTATCGCCCGATTCCTTCAAGGTCTGTTCAATGGAGAAGATAGCGCCGTCGAGCTTGTTCTTGTTTTCCACCTGTTGCTTTCTCTTCTTATCCTCTTCGGCGAAACGCTCGGCGTCCTTGACTGCCTTGTCGATTTCTTCCTCGGAGAGGTTGGTGGAGTTCTGAATGGTGATGTCCGTGGACTTGCCCGTGCCCTTATCCATTGCCGTTACGTGCACGATGCCGTTGGCGTCGATATCGAAGGTAACTTCGATTTGAGGGATGCCTCTGGGAGCGGGAGCAATGCCGCTGAGCATGAAGTTGCCGAGCGTCTTATTGTCACGACAGAACTCTCTTTCGCCCTGCAATACGTGAATGTCTACGCTGGTTTGATTATCCGCCGCCGTGGAGAATACTTGGCTCTTCTTGACGGGAATGGTGGTGTTTCTGTCGATAATTCTTGTGAATACGCCGCCGAGCGTTTCAATACCCAAGGACAAGGGGGTTACGTCGAGGAGAAGAACGTCCTTCACCTCGCCCGTCAATACGCCGCCCTGTACGGCTGCGCCGATGGCAACGCATTCGTCGGGGTTGATGCCCTGGAAGGGCTTTTTGCCCGTTTCCTGCTGTACCTTGGCAACGACTGCCGGCATACGGGTGGAGCCGCCCACGAGAATGACCTTGGTCAGGTCGGAGTACTGCAAGCCTGCGTCCTGCAAGGCCTTGCGCATGGGTACGACCGTGCGTTCGAGTAAATCGGCGGTCATGGTTTCAAATTTCTGACGGGTGAGCGTTTCATCCAAGTGCTTGGGACCGTCCGCACCCACCGTGATGTAGGGCAGGTTGATGTTGGTGGAGGTCATGCCCGAAAGCTCGATTTTGGCTTTTTCGGCAGCTTCCTTCAAGCGCTGCATTGCCATGTTGTCCTTGGAGAGGTCGATGCCCTCTTTGTTCTTGAACTGCTCTACGAGGTAGGAAATAATCTTATTATCCCAATCGTCGCCGCCCAGAGCGGTGTCGCCGTTGGTGGATTTTACTTCAAATACGCCGTCCGAAATTTCCAAAATGGATACGTCGAAGGTGCCGCCGCCGAGGTCGTAAATCATGACCTTTGCGTTTTCGTCCTCTTTATCCAAGCCGTAAGCGAGCGCTGCCGCCGTGGGCTCGTTGATGACGCGGAGTACGTTTAAGCCGGCAATTTTACCTGCGTCCTTGGTTGCCTGACGCTGCGAGTCGTTAAAATATGCGGGGCAGGTGATGACCGCTTCGGTAACGGGTGCGCCGATATACGCTTCGGCGTCTGCCTTTAATTTGGAGAGAATCATCGCCGAAATTTCCTGCGGGGAGTACTTTTTATCGTCGATGCTTACCTGATAGCTTTCACCCATGTGGCGTTTGATGGAATAAACGGTCTTGTTGGGGTTTGCTACGATTTGGTTCTTTGCGATTTTGCCGACAATACGGCTGCCGTCCTTTTGAAAGGATACGACCGAGGGAGTGGTTCTGTCACCTTCGGCGTTGTTGATAACGACTGGTTCACCGCCTTCCATGACGGCGACGCAAGAGTTGGTTGTACCTAAGTCGATACCGATTACTTTTCCCATAATATTAAATCTCCTTGAAAACTGGAATTATTTTTTACATTTATAATTTACACGCATTTTTTGCCCTTTAAACAGGCTTTATCAATTTTTTTAATAATTTTTTTATCTTGTAACGATAACCTGCGCGTAACGCAAAATTTTATCGCCCTTTTTATAGCCCTTTAAAAAGGTTTGCTTTACGTAGCCCTCTTCCTCGCCTTCCTCGCACGGCAAAGCGGCGATGGCGGCGGATGTGGCGGAGTTGAACTCCTCGCCCGTGGGGTCGAAGCATTCGATTCCCTCGTCCGAAAGGGTCTTTTCAAAGCCCGTTTTAATCATCTCCAAGCCCTGCTTCATCTTTTCGTCCTCGCAGACGGCGAGCGCTCTGTCGATGTTGTCCCCGATGGGCAGAATTTTCAGCACGATGTCGGCAACGCCCTCGGCGTATTTTTGCGACGCAGTTGCCGTCGTGCGCTTGCGGTAATTGTCGTATTCCGCCGTTACGGCATACCATTTACGCTTATAATCCTCGGCAAGCGCCAACGCCTTTTGGAGCTCGGAAGGCTCAGCCTGCACCTCTTCGGCGGTTGCCGCAGGCTGTTCGCTTTCTTGCTCGGGCTGTACCTCTTCGGCAATTTCCTGCTTGGTGTTTTCACTCTGTTCCATGTCGTATTTTTCTCCGATAAAATTAAAATTGATTTACACTTTATAATGTAAACCAAAATTCTCCCTTTCAAACGCCCGATTGAATATTTCCCTGAAAAATATTCCCACGCATTATAAAACACAGTAATCCTTCCCACCAAAAACTTTACAAAAAAGCGTAATTCTGCATATTGCAGCGAAAAATAATATGCAAAGGTTGCGCTTTCTTTATAAAAAATCTTTACTTTTTATTTAAAATATGTTACAATAAGTAAAGATTTGGGAGTATTTTATGATTTCTTACGATAATTTAGTAAAGATTTTGAAAGAAAACGGATTTAAAAAGTCCGATTTAACAAAGATTCTTGGTATTTCGTCACGCACGGTTGCCAAGATTGGTAAAGGTGAAAAAATTGCAGACAACGTATTGCAAAAGATCGCCGAGTATTTTTCCTGCGCCATAGAAGATTTATATTGCGAGGTTTGCGATAATCCTGTTTTACAGGTTTTGCTTGAAGAGATGGAAACAAAAATTTCGGGTGGGCTTTATCATGAAACACAGGTACGCTTAACCTATAATTCCAATCGTATCGAAGGGAGCAAACTCTCCGAAGATCAAACTCGTTTGATTTTTGAAACGAATACGATTGGAGTGGAAGAAGGTGTTCCCGTAGATGATATTATTGAGACGAATAATCACTTCCGAGCAATTGATTACGTTATCGAGCACGCAGAAGATGAGTTAACGGAAGCGTTTATCAAAGAGGTGCATCGCATTTTGAAAACGGCAACGTCCGATTCTCGTCTTTCTTGGTTTAGGGTTGGCGATTACAACTCAAAACCGAATACGGTAGGCGGTGCGCCAACGGTTGCCCCCAACCATGTATGCGTTGAAATGCAAAAATTGCTTACGTGGTACGCAGGAGTTGAGGCGATTACTTTTGAAAATATCGTAGAATTTCACTACCGTTTTGAGAAAATACACCCTTTCCAAGATGGGAATGGGCGCGTGGGGAGATTGATTGCTTTCAAAGAGTGTCTGCGCAACAATATTATTCCCTTTATTATCGAAAACAGAAAAAAGATGTTCTATTATCGTGGTTTGCGTGAATGGAATAACGAACGCGGTTTTTTAATTGAAACCTGCCTTGACGGTCAAGATACCTATAAAGCGTTGCTGAAATATTTTGAGATTGGAAATTAGTTGAAGAATGACCGGCACCTGTGCAAAACACCAAAGAACCCTTGCTTACGCCATCAAGCGTGCAAGAGTGGTTGCATTGCTCCCCTTCAAAGAAGAATAATTCAACGCAATCATTAAACGGCGTTCCGCTTTTTCGGAACGCCGTTTTTTTGTTTAATACTCGATATGCTTGAAATTGTTTTTGGAGGAATAACGGTATAACACCGCCTTTCTGCCCATGACGATGACCACTTGCGCCTTCAATGCGTCGGCAATCTCCTGCGCCATAACCTTGGGCTCGTCGGTGGCGCTCTCCAAAATGGTGATTTTGATGAGCTCTCTCGCTTCCAACGCCTCGGACAGGGATTTTAAGAGGTTGTCCCCCACGCCCTCTTTGCCCACCTGCATAATCGGCTCTAAATTTGCCGCAATGGATTTTAAATGACTTCTCTGTTTGCTTGTAAACATAACTTCTCTTTCTCCTTATTCCATAAAGTCGAACTCTACGTCGCCGACGATGACCGTGTCGCCCTCTTTACAGCCCGATTTTTGCAGTTCTTTGATGACGCCCTGCGTGCGCAGTACCTTTTGGAAATACGCCATGGAAGCGGGGTCGTTTAATTCTACGTTGCGGCAGAGCATTTCCACCAAGCCGCCCGTAACCTCGTACACGTCCGCATCCAATTTTACAATTTCAAAGTGGGTAATATCCGTGCGGTCGGTATAGATAAATTCCTCTTCGGGGCGAATGGGCTCGACGGGCGGGAGCGTGTCCAACACCTCGAACAGCCCTTGCAGCAATTGGTCAAAATTTTTGTCAGAAATTGCCGCCATGGAGTAAATTTTGTATTTTTTACCGTATTTTTTCTTGAATTTCTTTAAATTTTCCTCGGCGGAAGGAATGTCGCACTTGTTGCACACCACCACCTGCGGCAGAGAGGCGAGCACTTCGCTGTATTCCTTCAGCTCGTCGTTGATTTTTTTGAAATCCTCAATGGGGTCCCTACCCTCGCAAGCCGAGATGTCCACGACGTGTAAAATCATACGGGTGCGCTCGATATGGCGCAAGAAATCGTGCCCCAAGCCTGCGCCCTGTGCCGCGCCCTCGATGAGGCCGGGGATATCTGCGGCGATGAAGGATTTTTCATAGTAACGCACCACGCCGAGGTTGGGCGAAAGCGTGGTGAAGTGATAGTTTGCAATTTTGGGTCTTGCCGCCGAGATGCGCGAGAGCAGCGTGCTCTTGCCCACGTTGGGGAAGCCCACGATGCCCACGTCGGCAATGACCTTCATTTCCAGGATAATATCGTGCGGCTTTACTTTTTGACCTTTTTGCGCAAAGTGGGGGGCATGTCTGCGTGCAGTGGTAAAACGCACGTTGCCCTTGCCGCCCTTGCCGCCCTCGGCAATTTTGACTTTTTCGCCGTCCGAAAAGACGTCGGCAATGATTTTTCCCGATTCAAAGTCCTTGATTACCGTGCCGCAGGGCACTTTTAAAATGACGTCGCCGCCGTTTTTACCCGTGCAACGGTTGGTGCCGCCGCGCTCGCCGTTTTCGGCTGCAAAATGCGAGGCAAAACGGTAGGTTAAAAGGTCGGTCATATCCTTGTCGCCCAAGAAATAGACGCTGCCGCCGTCGCCACCGTCACCGCCGTCCGGACCGCAGGCGGGCTTGCCCTTGTACGCCTTAAAGGAGTTCATGCCGTCGCCGCCGTTGCCTGCTCGAATTTGTATTCTCACTCTGTCTGTAAACTGATTCTTTTCCATACGGTAAATTATAGCAAATTTTTTTTTAAATGGCAACTAAAAATAAGCGGCTGTTAAATTCTGACCTTTTTACCGGGATAAATATCCGCAGTGCCGTTGAGCGCTTCAAAGCGTTCTTTACTGCCGCAGAGCAGCTCTACACTGTCGCCCGGCTGCACGGTATATAAATTTCCGCTCGGGGGTAAAAACAGGAGCATGCCCGAAAATAACGGGGTATCTGCGGGGAGATTGTTCTTCTTCATCAGCGCTGTGGGCGACACGTTTGCGGCACTGCAAATGCTTTGCAGGGTGTCGCTCTCTTTTACGACGTAAAATTCTTTTAACAATACTTTGAGTTTAAGCATAGTATAATATATTCGCACGGGGTATAAAAAACCACTCGGCTCAATAAAATAAAGCATGAGCAAGAACACTTTAATTAAAATGGCGGGCGTGGTAACCGCTCTTTCTATTTGCGAACGGGGATTGGGGTTTTTATACCGCATCATCCTATCCCGCACCATCGGCTCGGAGGGCATGGGTATTTATCAGCTCACCCTGTCCGTATTCGCCGTTTTCATCACTCTTACCTCGTCGGGCATTCCCATCACGGTATCCAGACTGCTGGCAAAGTACAAAGCCAAGCAAAACCTACGGGCACAACGCCAGACGGTGAGCGCTGCAATCTGCTTGACGCTTATCTTTGCCCTGCCCATCTTTTTACTGCTTTATCTCGGGCATGGCTACCTCGATTTTCTGTTTTCGGACGAACGCTGCACGCAGGTTTTTCTCATTTTAATGTACGGGTTCGTCTTTACCTCGGTGTACGCCGTGGTACGGGGAAGCTTTTGGGGAAATAAACAGTTTTTGGCCTATTCGGTCATTGAGTTCATCGAGGAAACGGTGATGATTTCCGTGGGCTCTATTCTCATTTTACACGCAACCGACGTGGTGGACGGCGCCAGACGGGCGGCGTTTGCCGTGGTCATTTCGTATATCACGTCCTTTACCGTCGCCATGATTTATTTCTTCGTCAAGGGCGGGAAATTCGTCAATCCGCACGGACAGTTTAAGCCCCTGCTCGCTTCGGCAATGCCCATTACCGCCATGCGTACGTCCACCTCGCTCATCAATTCATTGGTGTCCATACTCCTGCCCGCAAGGCTGGTTCTGGGCGGAATGACGATGAGCGAAGCCATGAGCGAATACGGCGTGGTTTTGGGCATGGCTATACCCATTTTGTATACACCCGCCACGGTGATCGGCTCGATTGCCTTGGTGCTGACGCCCGAGCTTTCGGACAGCTTTTACCGAGGCCAGCACGAACGGCTGAAAAACAATCTGGAAAAAGCGTTGCAGGTGACGGCGCTCATCGCCTGTACCTTGATACCCGTCTTTTTTGTTTTTGGCGAGGATATGGGATTTTTGCTCTTTTCGTCTGTGCGCAGCGGGGAGATTATAAAAAACTGCTGTATTATGCTCTTGCCCATGACGCTCAATATGATCAGCACGAGCATGCTCAACTCCCTGGGCTGCGAACGGCATACGTTGATTAATTTCACCTGCGGAGCGGTGGCGATGCTGCTGTGCGTTTGGCTGCTGCCGCCCTATATCGGCATTTACGGGCTGTGCGTGGGGCAATTTTTCGACCATCTCATTTGCAGCGTTTTAAATTTACGGCTGTTGCATAAAAAATGCGTGCGTAAGCCAAAATACCTGGGCTTCGTGCTTAAAATGCTACTCATCACCCTACCCGAAGGGGCGTTGGGGCTGTTCCTGTATCCCCTTCTGACACAAATTATGAACGTATGGCTCGCCATGATTGTATGCAGCGTGGCAATGCTTTCGGTGCAAGCGCTTTTGCTTTGGGCGACTCAAACGCATAAAGAGTTCATTTCGGGGCAAATGAATATAAAAGTATCGCTGAAAACGGCAAAATCCGTTTGACATTCAAGCGATTTTAATATACAATATGATAGGAAAAAAAGTTAAAAATTTTTCGGAGGTTCAAATGAAGAATAAGGCTTATTGCGAAAGTATGCGCCTGACGGTGGACTATAACAACATGATGGCTTCCGCCCTCGGCGAAAAAGGTTTTACCGATAAACGCTTGGCTTCTTACAGTGCACAGGCCAAACAGGCTTATCAATACGTTGCGGAAAACAGAGGCAAGGACGAACTCTATATGGGTTGGACGGAATTGCCCTATAATCAAAAGGAAATTGTTGCCGACATCAAGGCGACGGCAAGAAAAATCAGAAAACAGTTTAAATATTTCGTCGTTTTGGGTATCGGCGGCAGCGCACTCGGCCCCATCATGGCGTATACGGCACTCTGCCATTTACATTACAACGACCTGCCCGATAAAAAGCGCAAGGGTCCCAAGTTCTTCGTAGAAGACAACGTTGACCCCGTAAGAATGCACGATTTGTTGGACGTTATCGACCCTAAAAAGACCTGCTTCAACGTCGTTTCCAAGTCGGGCGCTACCAGCGAAACCATGGCGCAATACCTCGTTATCAGCGATATCCTGACCAAGGCAGGCGTGGATTTGAAGGAAAACCTCATCTTCACCACCGACGCAAAGAAAGGCAATCTCGTAAAGATTTCTCAATCTCTCGGCGGCGTTAAGAGCTACGTTCTCCCCGACGGCGTCGGCGGCAGATTCTCCCAGCTCTCCCCCGTCGGCCTGTTGCCTGCGGCGGTGCTCGGCATTGATATCACGGCACTTTTAGACGGCGCTGCGTATATGGATAAACTCTGCAAGCAAAAGAATATGTATAAAAACCCCGCTCTGCTCTCGGCTGTATTGCAATACGCCGCCATGCTGGACGGTAAGAATATCGGCGTTATGATGCCCTATTCTGATAACTTGTAGTTCGTTTCCGACTGGTACGCACAGCTTTGGGCGGAATCGTTGGGTAAGAACAAGACCCTTTCGGGCGAGGACTGCAACGTCGGTCAAACCCCCGTTAAGGCGCTTGGCGTTACCGACCAGCACTCGCAGGTACAGCTCTATGCCGAAGGGCCTTACGACAAGGTAATTACCTTCCTTTCCTTGGGCAAGTATCAGTATGAAACGGTAATCCCCACGGCTGCGAGGATATTCCCGACGTAGGCTTCCTGGGCGGACACACCATGGAAGAATTGATTCAGGCAGAAAATAAGGCAACGGCTTACGCCTTGATGCAGGCAGGCAGAATGAACTACACCGTAACCCTGCCCGAGCTCAACGCCTTTACCTTGGGTCAGTTGCTGTTCTATTTTGAAATGCAGACGGCTTATGCCGGCGCTATGTTCAACATCAATACCTTCAACCAGCCCGGCGTGGAAAACGGCAAAATTGCCACCTTCGCCCTGCTCGGCAAAAAAGGCTACGACCAAAAGAGAGAAGAGATTGAATCGGCTCCCACTTCCAACGAAAAGTACATGGTATAAGAATAAAAATTCAGCTTAAAACGTAAAACAATATCCCCGACGGATTTATCCGTCGGGGATATTTCTTTTTAATTGCCTATACCCATGCCCGTATTGAGGTGGGGTTATGAAAGAATTTTCTTTAAAAATCTGCCCGTATAGCTCTGCGCAACCTGCGCCACTTCTTCGGGTGTACCCGTACACAGCACCGTGCCTCCCTCGTCCCCACCTTCGGGGCCCAGGTCGATGATGTGATCGGCGACCTTGATGACGTCGAGATTGTGCTCGATGACCAATACGGTGTTGCCCGCCGCGCGGAGCTTTAAGATGATTTTGATGAGCTTATCCACGTCGTAGGAGTGCAGACCCGTGGTGGGTTCGTCCAAAATATAGAAGGTCTTACCCGTGGAGCGTTTGGAGAGCTCGGTGGCGAGCTTGACGCGTTGCGCCTCGCCGCCCGAAAGCGTGGTGGCGCTTTGACCGAGCTTGATATACCCCAAGCCCACTTCGTTGAGCGTTTTGAGCTTGTTATAGATGGACGGGTGGTTTTCAAAGAAGGCGCACGCCTCCTCGATGGTCATGTTCAGTACGTCCGAAATGCTCTTACCCTTATAGCGCACCTCCAAGGTTTCACGGTTGTAGCGTTTGCCGTCGCACACCTCGCAGGGAACGAAGATGTCGGGTAAAAAGTGCATTTCAATTTTAATGATTCCGTCACCGAAGCAATGCTCGCAACGGCCGCCCGCTACGTTGAAGGAAAATCTGCCCGTTTTATACCCCCTCGTTTTGGCGTCGGGAGTGGAAGCAAACAGCTCGCGGATTGCCGTGAAAACGCCCGTGTAGGTGGCGGGGTTGCTGCGAGGAGTTCTGCCGATGGGAGATTGGTCGATGGCGATGACCTTGTCGAAATGCTCCAAGCCCTCGTAGGAATCGAACTTGCCCAGCGGACGGTGGGCGCCGTTGAGCTCGTTGGCCAAAACGGGATAGATAATTTCGTTGACCAAGCTGGATTTACCGCTGCCCGAAACGCCCGTAACGGCGGTGAACAGCCCGACGGGAATGTCGACGGTTATATCCTTTAAATTGTTCTGTTTGCAGCCCTTGACGGTAAAATACCGCCCGTCAGAGGGGGTGCGCACGGCGGGCATTTGAATTTTTCTGCGCCCCGCCAAATAGTCGCCCGTTATGGACATGGGTGCGTCCATTATCTCTTGTTGGGTGCCGCAGGCGACGATTTCTCCGCCGTGTACGCCGGCTTTGGGGCCGATATCCACAATGTAGTCGGCGACGCGAATGGTGTCCTCGTCGTGCTCGACAACGATGAGCGTGTTGCCCAGGTCACGCAGACCCTGCAAGGAATGCAACAGCATTTCGTTGTCGCGCTGGTGCAGGCCGATGCTCGGCTCGTCCAAAATATACAGCACGCCCGTGAGCGCACTGCCGATTTGCGTGGCAAGGCGAATGCGTTGGCTTTCACCACCCGAGAGCGTGCCGGCGTTGCGCGAGAGGGTGAGGTAGTTGAACCCGACGTTTCTTAAAAAGCCGATGCGGTTTTTAATTTCCTTTAAAATGGCGGCGGCAATCATTTGCTGGGTGGGAGAAAGGGGCAAGCCGTCTATAAACTGCACCAATTTTTCCACAGACATATCGCAGACCTCGGCGATATTTTTTCCGCCGATGCGCACGCTGAGCGATTCCTGCTTGAGCCGCTTGCCCTGACAGGTCGGGCAGGGACAGGTAGTCATGTAGCGCTCGATATCGTACTTGACGGTATCGCTGGACGTGTTGTTATAACGGCGTTGCAAATTATTGACGAAGCCTTCCCATTGGAGCTTATAGCTGCCCGAAAAGGCGTGCGTGTTGTACTTTAAATCAATCTGTTCGCCGTCGCTGCCGTACATTAAAATATCGTAGGCACTTTTAGGTAAATCCTTGACGGGCGTATCCAGAGAAAAGCCGTAGTGCTTGGCGAGCGCCTTGACGTACATGAGGTTGGTGGAGCTGGAATCGAGCGTCCAACCGCTGGCATGGATGGCACCTTCCCGCAAGGTTTTGCTTTTATCCGGACAGATGAGGTCGGCGTCTACTTTTTGTTTAAAGCCCAAGCCCAGACATTCGGGGCAGGCGCCGTAGGGCGTGTTGAAGGAGAACATTCTCGGCTCTATTTCCGCCAAGGACACGCCGCAATCGGGACAGGCGTAGTTAATGGAATATAAATCTTCCTTACCGTCGCAATCGATGACCGCCAGCCCGTCGGCGAGCTTTAACGCCGTTTCCAAGCTCTCGCTCAGACGTTTGGTGACGGTGGGCTTGACGATTAAACGGTCGATGACAACCGAGATGCTGTGCTTTATATTTTTATCTAATTTTATTTCTTCCTGTAAGTCGTAGACGATGCCGTCTATCTTGACTCTGCCGAAGCCGCTCTTGCGGTAGGACGCCAATTCCTTGACGTATTCGCCCTTTCTGCCGCGCACGACGGGGGCGTTGACCAAAATCTTGCTCCCCTCGGGCATGGTTAGCACCTGATCGACGATTTCATCGACCGTTTGACGGCGAATTTCCCGTCCGCACTTGGGACAGTGGGGCGTGCCCACACGGGCGAATAGCAGACGGAAATAGTCGTAAATTTCCGTGACCGTACCCACCGTGGAACGGGGGTTGTGCGAGGTGGTCTTCTGGTCGATGGAGATGGCCGGAGAGAGCCCGTCGATGAACTCCACGTCAGGCTTTTCCATTTGACCCAAGAATTGGCGCGCGTACGAGGATAAGCTCTCCATGTACCGACGTTGCCCCTCGGCGAAAATGGTATCGAATGCCAGCGTGGATTTTCCGCTGCCCGAAAGCCCCGTGAATACGGTTAAGGTATTGCGGGGAATGTGCACGTCTACGTTTTTTAAGTTGTTTTCCTTTGCACCTTTGACAAAAATTTCTTCTTTCATACCGTTCAGTTTTGCTGTATTTTTCTATCGCCGCAGCCTTGCGCGCAGGGCTGCGATGGCGTCACGGATTTCAATGGCGCGCTCAAAGTCGAGCTGCGCCGAAGCAACCTTCATGAGCGCCTTTAATTTCTCGATTTCCGCAGGGATATCCTTGGTTGCAAGCCCCTCGCCCGCTTTCTTTTTCTTGGTGATGTTGAGTGTGGACTTGACTTCCTTGATGATGGTTTTGGGCACGATGCCGTGCGCCTGATTGTATTCGTGCTGGATTTTACGCCTGCGCTCGGTTTCGCCGATGGCACGCTGCATGGAGCCCGTGACCGTGTCGGCGTACATGATGACCCGCCCCTCGCTGTTTCTCGCCGCGCGCCCGATGGTCTGCACCAACGCCGTATCGCTGCGCAAAAAACCCTCTTTGTCGGCGTCTAAAATGGCAACCAGCTTGACTTCGGGTAAGTCCAGCCCCTCGCGCAGAAGGTTGATGCCGCAGAGCACGTCGAACTCGCCGCTGCGCAGTCCGTTGATAATGTCGATGCGCTCCAGAGCGTCGATATCCGAGTGCATATACTTGACTTTTACGCCGTGTTCCTTTAAATAATCGGTTAATTCCTCGCTCATGCGCTTGGTCAAGGTAGTCACTAATACCCTACCCATGCCCGAGGTGACGAGGTTGATTTCCGAGAGTAAGTCGTCAATCTGCCCTCGGGTGGGCTTGACGGTTACGACGGGGTCCAACAGCCCCGTGGGACGGATTAACTGCTCGACGACGTTGCCCGCCTCATTCAATTCGTAGGGGGCAGGCGTGGCGGATACACAGATGAGTTGGGGTACCCTTGCATCAAATTCCTCAAACTTCAAGGGTCGGTTGTCGTACGCCGAGCGCATACGGAAGCCGTAGTTGACGAGGTTGGTTTTGCGGGATAAATCGCCGTGGTACATGGCGCGGATTTGCGGAATGGTCATGTGGCTCTCGTCGATAAACACCAAAAAGTTGCCCTTGGGGAAATAGTCCAACAGCGTGAAGGACGGCTCGCCCGGACTTCTGCCGTCGAAATAACGGCTGTAATTTTCGATGCCCGAGCAATAGCCGATTTCCCGAATCATCTCCAAATCGTGATTGGTGCGTTGGGCGAGGCGTTGAGCTTCCAACAGCTTGCCCTCGGCTTCAAACGCCTTGACTTCGTCGTTTAAATCCTGCGCAATGACCGAGAGCGCCGAGCCCAACCGCTCGCTGCCCACGGCGTAATGACTGGCGGGAAAGATGACGGCGTGCTTGAGCTCGTTGACAATTTTACCCGTCAAGGCGTCCTCCTCGAACAGGCGGTCGATTTCGTCGCCGAAAAACTCCACGCGAATGGCGATTTCCGAGTTGGAGGCGGGGAAGATTTCCAAAATATCCCCCCTCGCGCGGAAGGTGGCGCGCTTGAAGTCCACGTCGTTGCGGGAGTATTGCAGCTCGACCAGCCGACGCATGAGCTCATCCCGCTCGATAGTATCGCCGGGGCGCAGGGAGATGGACAGCTTAAAATATTCCTCGGGCGCACCCAAGCCGTAAATGCAGGACACCGAGGATACGACGATGACGTCCTCGCGCTCGCCGAGCGAACAGGTGGTGGAGTTGCGGAGCTTATCGATTTCATCGTTCAGGCTCAAATCCTTTTCAATGTAGGTATCGGTGGAGGGAATGTAGCTTTCGGGTTGGTAATAGTCGTAATAGGAGACGAAATACTCCACTCGGTTTTCTGGGAAGAATTCACGGAACTCGTTGCAAAGCTGCGCCGCCAAGGTTTTGTTGTGCGCAATGACCAGCGTGGGCTTGTTTACGTTTTGAATGACGTTTGCCATGGTAAACGTTTTACCGCTGCCCGTAACGCCGACCAATACCTGCGTGCGAATGCCGTCCAAAACCCCTTCGGTGAGTTTTTGAATGGCTTGAGGCTGGTCGCCCGTTGGCTGAAATTTGGAGCGTAATTGAAATTGCATAGACTTCCCTTGTGTGATTGAAAAAACTTTTCTTTGGAATATTATATCACTTTATTTATAAAAAAACAATCGTTTAAGAAAAAAAAGAACGCAACAAAAGTCCGATGAGAAAGGAGAGCACGGCGCCGCCCACCGTCCAAGCGATTTTTAAATAAAAATTGCGCTTAAAGAACAGATTTTGCCTTTGATAGGCATAACCGTTTGCGCGCAGCGTGATGACGTACACGGGGTCGCCCTTGCGCTCCGAACGGATTAAATCGAGATAGCCGTCCGATTGCAGATCGTGTAAAATTTTTTCCAGCGTCGCTTCGTCAAAGCGTTGCTTTTTTTCGATTCTCGCGAGAATATCCCAAGGGGCGCACAGACAGCTGCCTGCGCCCTCGCACAGCTCGTAGACGGCGTTCATGATGCGGCGTTCTTTTAAATTCAGCATAGCTTTTAAACGAGGAGCGCAAAAAAGAGCGCTACCATGCCCGCGCCGAGTGTAGAACCCACGAAGGCACTTAAAAAGGCTGCAAGCAAAATTCTTTTCAGCTCGCGCGCCTCTTTGGCTTGCTCGTTGGTGACGCTTTCGGCGTATAATCTCCCTGCCGGCAAGGGGTACAGACAGTATACGCCGCGCTCCTTATCGGCATAGCGCACGTCGATATACTCGTGCTCCTTTAAATATTGCAGCATGGCAGCCAACCCCTCCTCGCCCTGCGGCAAGTATGCGGGAAAGGCAGAGAGCAGCTCGTCCTTTTCTAAAATTTTATAACTCCCGTCTACGCACAGCAAGTTTATCTTTTGTAATAAAAGCGCCGTTCGTCTGTCGAGCAAAGTGTACCCCTCTTTGAAAAATGTTTGCTCTTACTATGCCCGTTTTAAGCTAAATTTATACTTTGACGGCTGTGGACGGATATAGACGGCTATTCTAAGCGAAAAAAGCGTGAAAAAAATCCGCCTGTTTTCACAAGCGGATTTTTTAAGTTCTAATGATAAATTAGTTGAGTTCAGCGAAGTGCTTAATGGTTCTAACCATTTGGCTGGTGTAGGAGTTTTCGTTGTCGTACCAGGAAACTACCTTTACGAGGGTGGTGCCGTCGCCTACGGGCATGCACTTGGTCTGGGTTGCATCGAACAAGGAACCGAAGGTGATACCGATGATGTCGGAAGAAACGAGTTCTTCTTCGGTGTAGCCGAAGGATGCGGAAGAAGCAGCCTTCATAGCAGCGTTTACGGTTGCAGCGTCAACTTCGCCTTGGCAGATAGCTACGAGCTGGGTCAAGGAGCCGGTGGGTACGGGTACGCGTTGTGCGCAGCCGTCCAATACGCCGTCGAGTTCGGGGATAACCAAGCCGATTGCCTTTGCAGCGCCCGTGGAGTTGGGAACGATGTTAGCAGCAGCGGCACGAGCACGGCGCAAGTCACCCTTTCTGTGGGTACCGTCGAGAACCATTTGGTCGCCGGTGTAAGCGTGGATGGTGGTCATGTAGCCCTTTTGAATTTTGCAGAGCTTGTTCAAAGCGTTAGCCATGGGAGCCAAGCAGTTGGTGGTGCAAGATGCAGCGGAGATGATTTTGTCGTCCTTGGTCAAGATGTCTTCGTTTACGGAGTAAACAACGGTCTTCATCTTGCCTGCGGGAGCGGAAACAACAACCTTCTTTGCGCCTGCGTTGATGTGAGCCATGGACTTTTCTTCGGAGCAGTAGAAGCCGGTGCATTCCAAAACAACGTCTACGTTGTGCTTAGCCCAAGGGCAGTTGTTAGCGTCTTTTTCAGCATAGATTTCGATTTCGGTGCCGTTAACGATGATGGAATGGTCGGTACAGCTTACCTTGTCAGCATACTTATATCTGCCTTGTGCAGAGTCATACTTCAAGAGGTGTGCAAGCATTTTAGGGTCGGTGAGGTCGTTAATCGCAACGACTTCATAACCGGGTGCTTCGAACATCTGTCTGAATGCCAATCTGCCGATACGGCCAAAGCCGTTGATTGCAACTTTTACGTTTGCCATAATAATAATTCCTCCAAAAATTTATAAATTTTTTATTGTCTAATATTGAACTGCCGGATTATTTTACCATATTTCCGCCCGTCCGTCAATTCTTTTTCAAGATTTTCTCTCCCTTACCCTAATAAAATAAGGGCGAACGAAGGCAGATTATGGAATTTTTTCTTACGCCTTGCCGATGCAGCCGAAAATTTCCATCTTTTCCTTAACGCAAGCCTTGATGGCTTCTGCGCCGGGAGCGAGGAGTTTTCTGGGGTCAAAGCCCTTGCCCTGCATATCTTTGCCGGCTTCGATGTATTTTCTGGTTGCTTCCTGGAATGCGAGCTGGCATTCGGTGTTTACGTTGATTTTTGCTACACCCAGGGAGATTGCCTTTTGAATCATATCCGTGGGGATACCCGTGCCACCGTGGAGTACGAGGGGCATTGCGCCGACCTTTTCCTTAACAGCTGCCAAGGTTTCAAAGGATAAGCCCTGCCAGTTTGCGGGGTATTTGCCGTGAATGTTGCCGATGCCTGCAGCGAGCATGGTTACGCCGAGGTCTGCAATCTTCTTGCATTCTTCGGGATCTGCGCATTCGCCTGCGCCGACAACGCCGTCCTCTTCACCGCCGATGGAGCCGACTTCGGCTTCCAAGGAAAGGCCCAAGCCGTTGCATACGCCAACGAGCTCCTTGGTCTTTTCAACGTTTTCTGCGATGGGGAAGTGAGAACCGTCGAACATAACCGAAGAGAAGCCTGCCTTGATGCACTTATAGCAGCCTTCGTAGGTGCCGTGGTCGAGGTGGAGCGCAACGGGAACGGTGATGTTGAGTTCTTCAATCATCGCCTTGACCATATCTGCAACGGTTTTGAAACCGCACATATATTTGCCTGCGCCTTCGGACACGCCTAAAATGACGGGAGCCTGCAATTCCTGCGCCGTTTGCAGGATGGATTTGGTCCATTCAAGGTTGTTGATGTTGAACTGACCTACCGCATACTTACCTGCGAGCGCCTTGTTGAGCATATCTTTTGCCGATACCAATGCCATGTTTGATTCCTCCGAAACAATAATAAATTTTTATTTTCTCTGTCGATTATACCACTTCCCCGTTAAAAAGGCAAGCGATACACAATTTTATCGCAAATTTTATGGGAAAATTTTTCCAATTCAAGGGCGATTTTTTTGTTTTTTGACAAATTTTGACTGATTTTGATAAAAAGAAACGGTTTTTTAATGCATTTGCTCCTCGGGCGTTTCGTGATGGTCGTCCCCGGTGAGCGGATTGACGTGCACCATACAGTGCTTGACGTCCTGCAAGGCGCCGTGCTCCACCCGTTCGTGCACCCGTTCGGCAATGCGGTGCGCCTCAATGAGCGAGAGCGTAGGCGCAACGGCTATTTCCAAATCCACGAAAATTTTATTGCCGTACTGCCTTGTGCGGAGTACGTCGATACGCTCGACGCCCTCGGTAGCAAGAACGGTTTGAGTAATTTGTGCCTCGCTCTCCCCGTCTGCGGATTTATCCACGAGCTGGTCGATGGCGATGCGGCAGACGTTCCAGGCTGTTTTGACAATCATGAGCGCAATTAAAACGGACGCTATGGGGTCGAGTACCAAAATACCGCACATACCCCCGACGATACCCACCGCCGCCGCGGCAGAGGAGAGCGAATCGCTCAAATGATCGACCGCCATGCCGTGGAGTGCTGAGGATTTTAAGTGCTTGGCTTGGTGCTCGGTATATAAATACAGCCCGCCCTTGACGAGAATGCAGCCGAGTGCCGTGAACAGAGCCAAATAAGTGGGCGCCGTGGGCGATACGCCGTTTGCAATATCAATGATTTTTTGTGCCCCCTGCCAGCCGATGACGGCGGCGGTGGCGATGAACGTGGCGGCAAGAACCAGAGCGGCGATGCACTCCATGCGCTCGTGCCCGTAGGGGTGATCCTTATCCGATTTTTGCGCAGAGATATGTACCCCGACCATGACCACAACGGTGGAGAAACAGTCGGTGATGGAGTTTGCGGCGTCCGAGATGAGGGCGGCGGAATGCGCCAACAGCCCCGCCAACAGCTTGGCAAGGGACAAAACCGCATTGCCTGCCAAGGTTACGAGCGAGGTTTTACCGACCTCTTTTTCATACTTGTTTTCGGGCATGGTTATATTCTTTCCCCCGTTCGGTGATTATATTATCATTCTTCCTCGTCGTCCTCATAGTCCTCGTAAGCGTTCCAATCCTCCTCTTCTTCCTCTTGGGGGGACTTCAATTCTTCCATGAAGGTATCCACCTGCAGCTGTGCTTCGGCGGTGTCCTCTTGGGAAATTTCACCCCGCTCTACAAGCACCTGGGCATAGTCCTTTTTTGCCGTTTCGCCGAAAATATCCCCCTTTTCACCGCGGATTTTGCGGATAAAGAGCATGAAAAAGATTTGAACGTCCTTAAAGAAACCGTATTGATGGACGTAGCGAATATCCGAGTGAAACATATCTTCATAGGTACACTCGTGCGTGCTTTCTTCCAAAAGTAAGGGGTTGAGTAGCCCCGGACGGACGGAAAAACGGGCGTAGTCTTCCTCGCTGACGAATTTTTCATCCGAGAGCAAGAGGGGCTTGACCCCCACCACGCTGACCTTTAAAAGGAGCAGGTCAAAAATGATGGGTAAATGCTCGATGCCCGTTTTGCGCAGGAAATTTCCGAATTTGGTGGGCTGTTTATCCAAGCTGTCCAGGACGGTGAAGGAATGCAAGGCAATGGGCTTGCCGTTTTTACCCGCCACGAAACGGGCGGTGAATACCGACTGAAAGCGGTTGGTTCTCAGGATATAAATTTTGGAGACGACGGCGACCGTGAGCCAGACGGGCAGAGTAATGACGCAGAGAAAGAGTCCGCATAAAAAATCCAAGGCGTACTTGAAAAACGGACGGTAAGCAACGATGACAAGCACGGCTGCTAAAAATATATCCAATAAAATGAACAATAAGAGTGCGTACGGGTCGTTGAAGAACGATTCGGTTTGCACGGTGGATAAAAGATTTGTCATCGGAATTTCTCCTCTTTGTAAGTAAGTTAAAAATCGTTGCGAATGACGCTCTCGATTTTATCGAGCAGCTCCTCTTTGCCCAAACGTGATTCGGAAGAGGTAACGATTGTGTTCAATCGGGTTAAAAACATACTGTCGGCAATTTTTTTGGCGTGCTCGTTGACCTTCATGCGGGAGAGCTTGTCTGCCTTGGTGAATACCACCGTAAAGGGAATGATATGATAGTTTAAAAGCTGTAAAAGTGCCATATCGTCCTCGGTGGCACCGTGACGGATATCAATTAAAATTAAGACATGGGTGATGTCTTTACCCCGTTTGAAGAATTTTTGCAGGGTCTTTGCCCATTTCTCCTTTTCCACCTTGGAGACCTGCGCATAGCCGTAACCGGGCAGATCGGCGAGCCAAAATTCGCCGAAGTCGAAATAGTTGACCAGCCGCGTTCTGCCGGGGGAAGAGCTGGTTTTTGCCAATTTCTTTTGGTTGGCAAGCATATTGATGAGCGAGCTTTTGCCGACGTTGGATTTACCGCATATGGCAATCAATGGCTTTTGCGGGGTTAAAAACTGTTCGGGTCTTGCCGCCGAAGTGATGAATGTTGCGTTTTTGATAATCATTTGTATCCTACTTTATATCCCCAAAATAGCGGTAGAAAATACCGTTTGTACGTTTTCTGCGACGATGAAATTCAATTCCTCGCGCACGGTTTCGGGCACGTCCTGTAAATCCCGCTTGTTTTCGTTGGGAATGATGACGTTTTTGATGCCGATGCGGTGGGCTGCCAACGCCTTTTCCTTCAAGCCGCCGATGGGCAGAACCTTGCCGCGCAGGGTAATTTCACCCGTCATGGCGACGTCCCGACGCACGGGCTTTTCGGTAAACGCCGAAAGAATTGCCGTGGCGATGGTGATGCCGGCACTCGGCCCGTCCTTGGGGGTTGCCCCTTCGGGAACGTGGACGTGCACGTCGGCGTCTTCAAAATCGCTTGCTTTTAAGCCGTAATCTTTGGCATGGGTGCGGATAAACGTGAGCGCAGCCTGCGCCGATTCCTTCATGACGTCACCCAATTTGCCCGTCAGCTTGAGCTCCCCTTTGCCCTTGGAGAGCGCCACCTCGACGGTCAGCGTGGTGCCGCCAAACGCCGTCCAAGCCAAGCCGGTTGCCGCGCCGACCTCGTCGGCAGAGAGCATTTTATCCTCTTTGTAGTGCTTTTTGGGGCCGAGGTATTTTTCCACCGCCGCACCGTCCACCGTAATTTTTTCCAGATTGGGACAGTCGGCGTAGGCGACGGCGACCTTGCGGCAGACCGTGCCGATATGCCGTTCCAAGCTGCGCACGCCCGCTTCCAGGGTATAGTTGTCGATAATTTGACTCAGCGCCTCGTCGGTAAAGGCAATTTGCGCCTCCGTCAAGCCGTTTTCTTTGGTTTTTTTAGTGCAGAGATAGCGCTTGGCAATCTCCTTCTTCTCGGACATGGTATAGCCGTTTAGCTCGATAATCTCCATTCTGTCACGCAAAGGGGCAGGAATGGTGTCGAGCGAGTTTGCCGTGGCGATGAAGAGTACTTTGGATAAATCGTACGCTTCTTCCAAAAATCAGTCGCGGAAGGTGGCGTTTTGCTCGGTGTCCAAGACCTCCAAGAGTGCGCTGGCGGGGTCGCCGCGCATATCCGAGGAAATTTTATCGATTTCGTCCAATAAAAAGACGGGATTGATGCTTTCCGCTTCCTTCATGGCGTATAAAATTCTTCCGGGCATGGAGCCGATGTACGTGCGTCTGTGCCCACGGATTTCAGCTTCGTCCTTGACGCCGCCCAGACTCATGCGCACGAATTTTCTGCCCAACGCCCGCGCCACCGACTGTGCGATGGACGTTTTACCCACGCCGGGAGGGCCGACAAAGCAGAGAATGGGCGCCTTCATGCTCTTGGTGAGCTTTAAGACTGCGAGATATTCCACGATGCGCTCTTTGATTTTTTCCAAGCCGTAGTGGTCGGCTTCGAGCACCTTGACGCAATCGCCCAACAGCTCGGTATCCTCGGTCTGTTCGTGCCAGGGCAAATCCAGCACCCAATCGAGATAGGTGCGAATGACCGTGTATTCAGGCGAAGAATTGGGCATTTTGTCCATGCGCGACAGCTCTTTCAACGCCTTTTTTTCAATATTTTCGGGGAGCTTTTTGGCTAAAATACTCTCACGCAGGGTATCCCGCTCCTCTTCATCCTCGCCCAGCTCCTTGCGAATGACGCGAATTTGCTCACGAAGATAATATTCCTTTTGCGCTTTATCGATATTTTTACGCACCGAGGCGGAGATTTTACGCTCTAATTTGCTGATTTCCAATTCGTCGTTCAGGCAGACTTCAAACAGACGCAGTCTGTCCACCACCCGTCTTTCGGCTAAAATTTCCTGCTTTACTTCCTTGCGGATGCGCATGCTGCTGACGGCGAGATTGATGTAGCGGTCTATGTCCGTGCAGCTTTCCAGCTGCGTCCAGATTTCCTTGGCGACGCGCCCTTCCGACTGCTGAATGTCCCGCACGATGGCACGGGCAGAGCGGAAAAAGGCTTCTTCCAGCGCCTCGTTGCCGTGAATGGGGGTTATTTCTTCACATTCGGCAAAAATGCACCCGTCGTCGACGTATAAATCCTTTATCTCGGCACGGTATAAAGATTCCGCCTTGATGTGATTGGGGAACAGCCCGTTGACACGCTTGATGCGGCACACGCAGCCGACGAGATATAAATCGTCCGGCGTAACGGCGTTGCCCACGTCCGTCTTTTGCGTGCAAAAGAGCACCAAATTGTCCCGCGCGTCTGCATATTCAATGGCCTTAATCGAGCATTCCCTCTCGGCGTCTACGGGCACGATGGTATCCGGAAAAATGACCTTGTCCTTTAAGGGAATGACGGATAACGTGCGAATTTTTATTTTTTCTCTTTCCATAACTGTAATATACCTGCCTTTGGTAAATTGCGTTGAAGTATCCTCTTACTTATAAACCTATTTTGCGTTATTATAACACAATTTAAAAATTTTATCAATATATTTCAGTCTTTTGCGGTGCTTGCGCGTTTTTGTTTGACAAAGCCACGAAAAAAATTTATAATGGGGAACACAAAACGCAGGTGTCGCCTATCGGTATGGCGTCAGCTTCCCAAGCTGATTCGGGCGGGTTCGACTCCCGTCACCTGCTCCAACCAAGCACACTTCCACCACCTTGAAGTTATAGGGGTATGGAAGTGTGTTTTGCTTTTTAGGGTGTTTTTGCCTTGAATGTTAATGATAGGGAGCTTCTGGAAAGGCCGCTTATGTAACCTTGCACGAACGGTTCAAAGGTGAAAAATAATCGCGATAAGGTACGATTTTGAATAATAGGTTGACTTTTAAGGAAAAAATGCTATAATATAGTAGCGATAAAATACACAAAGGAGTATGATTCAGTTGAAAAAGATTAAAAAATTATTAACAATCGGGCTTGCTCTTTTATTTATGCTTTGTATGAGTGTAAGTTTCTTGGGGTGCAAACAGCTTATCAATCAACGGACCCTGCAACGGATACCAAAGGAAGGCAATTACATATTTCTTAATACATCCGCAGGGATAACCAACGGAAACGACTATATTGATATAGAAGCCGAAGTTTTGAAGGTTATTCGAAAGGAAAAAAAGCTGTTGTTTACAAATGGCGGAGACTTGTACTATATTCTTTCCGATGATGGCAGGTCGATGCAATTCATTGTCTGCTATGAACGTAAGCATAACGAAAACGATTATTGGCAAGGAGAATATAAGTTTGCTATCGGCAGTACGTCTTTGCCGTATCTTGATATAAAAATCAATTGCTATTTGCCAACGCAAAACGATGCCAGCTTTAAGGTATTTAACTCGCAAGGGAATTATTTCTTTTGCCAAGACGAAGAGAACTTTTATGCAATCAATCGCACCACGTACGAAATGACAAGCATTCCTGGGGTGCATCAATACTCATTTTCCACGTTTTCGTCTGGCGGCGGTGGCTTTTTGCTATATAATCGCACCGATGATGGAATGCTCGTTCGGATTTTTGACGAGCATTTAATCGAGTACGAAGTTCTACTTGAGAACAATTGGCGAAATTGGAAACTAGACTTTCGTGGTGACTATCTTTTTTATTGCGTAGTAGGAAATGAGCAAGAGCAATGCATCTGCGTCAACTATAAAACTGGGGAACAGCTCAACCAAGAGCAATCGTATGCATTATACCAAACGTATTTTGCTGCGGAAACAATCATGCCTGTTCAAAACTTATTTGAATATAATGGAAAACGATATACATGGGAGAGTGTTTCCGATTCCACGCAAACGTCTACTGCGCCGACAGAGCTGTCCATTCAAGACCTCGATACGGGGGAAGAATATCGCCTCGTTCCTGATAATTTGACGGGAAATGGTGCAAAAGTTTTGCGGCAGGTTTCGGAAATATTTGTTGGGTTAAATTGGAAGTCAGTCTTTGTAAACAATGGGGAGTTGTTTTTCGTTTTGGTGAACGAAGACAGCTTTTTCGGCATAGGTACGTCGAAAACTTCCCCACAGATCGTATTCAAATATAATGAAACCACGAAAGAGTTGGTTTATGTCGGCTATTCAATGCCCACTTATTATCCCCTACACTGGATTTATAATGCGGATAGCTTGCAATAGGCCGAAAACATAAATTACAATTTAAAAAGGAACGAAATGATAACGGTGAAACGTTTAATATTGATTTTACTTGTAATAATCACTACTTTATAACATTCGTGTAAATTATACATATAGACTAAGCATAATCCGAACTGTTTGCCGCAAGCGAATGGTTTGGATTATTTTTTTATATGGAAAAAGACGGGAGTTAATTTCCCGTCTTTTCATTTGCGTTACAAAGGGAACGGACAATGCTCACAGCAGGGGGGCGATGAGCTGTAACACGCTCTTAACCAGTCGTTGGATGGGGTTGAGGCGGGCTTTTTGAAGGGTGATTTGCGTACATTGCGCAAAGGTTTTGTTAAAATCTTCCTTGACCTTGGCTACCGTGGGCGTCTTGTACAGCCATACGCCGCATTCAAAATGATGGGTGAGTGAGCGATAATCCAAATTAATAGTACTGACGGTGGCGAATTTATCGTCGCTGACAAAGTTCTTGGCGTGAATGAAGCCCGGGGTGTATTCGTATATTTTAACGCCTGCCTCGATTAACGAAGCGTAATGCGAACGGGTAATGAGCTGAATCAGCCGTTTGTCGGGTATAAACGGGGTGATGAGCCGAACGTCTACCCCACGCTGTGCGGTTAAACGCAAGGCGGAGAGCAATTCGTTATCGCACACGAGATAGGGTGTGGTAATATAGACGTAATCGGTGGCGCTGTTTAAAATATTCAGATATATATTTTTACCGACCTGCTGCCCGTCAAAGGGGTTGGGACCGTCGCCGAAGAAGATGGCGTATCCCTTTTCCTTTGCGGGAGAATGCTCTTGGTTTTGGGCGGTATCCTCGGGCATGGCCGATGTTAATTTTAAATTGGAGCAATACTTTTCGGGTTGGTCTTTTTTAACGGCATATAAATTCCAAAGGCTTAAAAATAAAAGCGTACAGCTTTGAACGATATCGCCCTTCAATAAAATACCTGCGTCCTTCCAAGTGCCGAAGCGCACCTTTTGGTTGATATATTCGTCGGCGAGGTTGATGCCGCCCGTAAACGCCACCCGATTGTCGATAACGGTGATTTTACGGTGGTCACGGTTGTTGTGCATGGCGGAAATAACGGGGAGGAAGGGATGAAATACCCGCACGTGAATACCCGCTTTTCTGAGCTGTGCGGCATAGCCCATGGGTAACTTGCCCATGCAGCCCAAATCGTCGTACATGATGCGCACTTCCACGCCCTCTTTGACTTTTTGTGTGAGAACCTCTAAAATGGCGTCGAAAAACTTACCCTTTTCGATGATGAAATATTCCATGAAGATAAACCTTTCGGCTTTCTTCAATTCCTGCAATAAAACGGGGAACATATCCTCGCCCATTGGGAAATACCTGGTATCCATGCCCGCATACAACGGGGATTTGCTGCTATTGTAAACATACTGCGCCTGCGATGCCGCTACGGGATCTTCCGCCTTTAATTGGGATAAAACAGACCGGTTTTGCGCAAAAAATTCTTCGAAATGTTGCAGCGAGGATTGAAAACGGCGTTGGAATTTTTTACTGGGCTTGGTGTTGCCGAAAAAGAAGTAGAGTACGGCGGCGAGTAAAGGAAAGAGCGCCGTTACTAATATCCAAGGCAGTTTATATTCTGCGACCTCGTCTTTATTGACTATGACCAAGCACAAAATTACCCCGAGCGTAACGCTGGTGACGAGATAGACGACGGTATTGACGCCCGTGAGCACCTCTAAAACAATCCATAGCCAGACGATTTGCAAAATGATACCCAAGCCGATGATGATGGTACGGGAAAATAACACCTTGCACAGCCGACGGAAAAATTTGAATAATTTTGAAAAGAATTGAACCAAGCCTCTTCCCTCCTATATTCCGATAGAGTACACCCCTACAAGCAAATTATTAGTAAAAAAAGGCGACTCATCTTAGAGTTAAAAAGAGTACGCCTTTTTGCTATGATTGTCAACGATTAAAATTCCATTTTGATTTTTTTGAGCGTGGCGGGGTTGCCGATTGCCCTACCCGCGCCGAGAATGACTGCCATTTGGGGCTCATCACAGACGTGCGCTTCCATGTCCAGCTTTTGCTCCACGTATTCGCCCAGTCCGACCAGCTTGCTCACGCCGCCCGATAAATGCACGCCGCTTTTGCAGATGCTTGCCGAGACCTCGGCGGGGAGCTTTTTCAAAATCATACCCACGTATTCCAACACTTTATCAATGTATACACGCACGGGATAGGAAATATCCGAGGAGCTTACCGCTACCGAACGGGGTCTGCCCGTGGTGATGTCTCTGCCGTTGACCACCGTGCTTTGGTTATCCCCTTCTGCCAGGCTGCCGACGGTATTTTTGAGACGTTCGCTGGTGAGCGAGCCGATTTTTAAGCCGAAATGCTCGGCAACGTGGTCGATGATATGCACGTCCATGTTGCTGCCGCCGATGTTGAGGGATGCACCGGCGATGATGCCGTCCAACGAGAGTACGGCGATATTCGTGGTGCCTGCACCCACGTCGATGACGAAGGCGGGGTTGGAATCGCTGATGGGCAAGTCCTGACCGAGCGCCGAAAGATAGGGAACCTCTACAAAATGAAGGTGGGAGATACCCAAGTCGTCACAGACATTATAGACCGAGGATTTTGCCTTGTCGGATATGCCGCAGGGAACGCAAAAGAGAACTTCGACCCTACCGCGCCCGGATTTAATGCCGATTTTGCTTAAAAAAGCGTCGAGCATGACCACCGCCATGGCATGATTGACGATTTCCCCCTCGAATACGGGGAATACGATGGAGGTAAATTCCGCCGTCTTGCCGACCAGCGCCTTTGCCTCGTTACCGATTGCCTTGACCTGCTTGGTTTCGGCATTGACGGCAACGCACGAGGGCTCGTGCAGAACGATACCGCTGCCGATTTCATAAATTTTCGTGCTGGAAGTGCCTAAATCAATGGCGATTTTCAACATTTTTGATTACCTCTTTATACATTTTTTCGGTGAGCTCCAAGGGCAGACCGACGATATTGGTATAACTGCCCGTATACCCTTTGACCAAGCCGCCGTCCTGTATGCCGTACGCCCCTGCCTTGTCCATGGGCGAGCCTGTGGCGATATAGTCCGCAATTTGCTTATCCGTCAGGGCATGAAATTGCACCTCGGATGCGTCCGCCTCGCACCAAACGCCCGTTTGCGTGACAAAGCATACCCCCGTATAGACGGTGTGCGTATTGCCCGAAAGCACGGTGAGCATGGCAGCGGCTTCCTCTTCGTCTTTGGGCTTGCCCAGTATGGCGCCGTTATACGCCACCACCGTGTCAGAACCGAGCACAATGAGCGGTTTACCCCCACCCATGCCTGCGTTGAGCGCCGTTTGAAAGGCGTGCTCGGCTTTGCGGCGGGCGAGGATTTTTACCGTTTGCAGAGGAGAAACCCCCTCTTCCACGTCCTCGTTGACGTTGGCGGGAGCGGTGATAAAAGACGGACAGATTTTAGAAAAAAGTTCCTTGCGTCTGGGAGAATTACTGGCTAAAATTACTTGCATACGGATAAAAAAGAATGCCATTTCGATGAAAAAATGGCATTATGGATGAAACTGGTTCTTCTTACAGGATTTCCAAATTCTTATGGAATACCTTTCTGAAATCGGCGTTGGACGCCATTGCGTTGCGAATTTCAAGCGTAGCATCGCCCGAAACCTCGGTTTTCATGATGACGGAGTCGCCCAAAAGGTCGCAGTTGATGCCCTTGACCAAGCCTGCCATGCTTCTGTCCAAGCTTTCGGCAATGCGCAGCAGCATGCTCAGCTTGTGTACGACCTCCAAATCTTCCTCTTGTACGATATCTTTATATTTTTGCCATTCGGACATATTGACGTCGTCCTTGCGGTGCACGCTCGCCACGAAGGCCGCCAACACGATTTCACGGTGGGTAGCGCCGTAAACGGTGGAGTTCAAGATGGTGTACCAGCTGTGCTTTTGATGGTTGTAGTATTTAATGCGCATACCGCAATCGTGCAGGGATGCGGCGATCTTTAAAATTTTGAGATACTGACGGGGGAATTTGTGGAGTACGCGCAGCTGTTTGAAGAGCTGAATGCTCAAATGCACGACGTTGGCAACGTGCGACTCGTCGCAATCATAATATTTGATGAGCGTGTTCAAGCTATAAGAAAGCACGTCGGAAATGGGCTTCTCCACGGTCATGGGTACCGCCTGATTGAACATGATGCCCTCACGCAAGCCCGAACCGCCGATGGTGAAGTTCTGCACGCCGAGGTAGGATACCACCGCTTTGATGATGGCAAGCGCCGCGGGCATGATGTCTGCACGGGCGGGGGAAAGACCGCGAATACGTTTGCATTTTTCCACCGAAAGCACCTTGACGGTGTCGTAAATGTTATTGAAATCGTCCACGGCAAAATTGAAGTTGTGCACGGTGTCGAGGGGATATTTTCTGACCATTTTATTGATTTTGAACAGATTGCGGAAAGAACCGCCCACGCCGATTAAGGGCACTTCGGGGTCGATTTCTTTGAGCCATTCAATTTGCTTGAGCTGTTCGGTGAAAAACTCCTCGATTCTTGCCACGGCGTCCTCGGGCTTGCCGCCCTCTTCATAGAACAGGTCGGTCAGCGTAACGGCGCCCACGGGCAAAACCTCGTAGTTTAAAATATTTCTGCGGTTGTAGTGAATGATTTTCGTGCTGCCGCCGCCGATTTCCAAAATAACGCCACGGGGAATGTCCATGGAGTTGATGACCCCACGGTAGACGTAAATTGCCTCTTCTTCGGGCGAGAGTACGTGAATTTTCATGCCGCAGGTGGCTTGAATTTCATCTAAGAAGGAACGCTGGTTTTTTGCGCGTCTGACCGCCGCCGTACCCACGGCAATAATACGGGATACCTTGTGCGCGTCGCACAGGCGCTTGAACATTTTTAACGTTCTGATGGTTTCGGCAATTCTTTGCGGCTTTAAAAAGCCGTCTCGGTCCATATCATGCCCGAGACGAACACTCTCTTTGAGCTCGTCAATCACCATAAAATATCCGTCGGCAAATAAGTTAACAATGACCAATCTTGCCGAGTTGGACCCCAAGTCCACGATTGCTATTTTTTCCAATTTTAACACCTCGTTCGGTTTAAAAAACCGTTATTTTTTTACCCTACAAATTTTTCTCTGCGCTTTGATTTTGAGGGAAAAGCGCAAAAGGCTTTCCTTTCCCCCATTGTATATTAACACACAATTTTTGATTTGTCTATACCCTTTTTAAAAATTATTGCCAATTTTTTCAAATTTTTTACCTTGGATATATTTTTTGATAAAAAATTGCAATTTCTTTTGGTAAATTTCAAAAGCGTACTTTTATACGCTAATTTTATCACTCTTTTTTTGCCTTGTCAATACTATTTTGAAAAAAATTAACATCAAACGGGAAAATTTTTTTCATTTTCCCCTCGTGCGTGGGCGCATACGCCTGCGACAAAAGAAAAAAATTACAATATTTCAATTTTTTCGTGTTTTTATTACAAGAATTGCTTGCCTTGAACGGCTTTTTATATTAAAATATAAGAACGTAGTTTTTCCTTTTGACGCAAGATACGGGACAGGCAGATGCGGGAAAAACTTGTGTTAGAAAAAAAATCTTTTGAAGGTAGTTATATGACAGCATTTTTCAGCAAAAACAAAAGAAGCAAAAATATCTTGGTTTTACTGGTAGCCTTCGTAATGTCGTTTAGCGTTTGCTTTATGGCTGCATGCGAGCCTACGGGTGACGGCGGTTCGTCTACCCCTACCACTACGGTCAAGACCGACAACTGCGCCATTGCAAACGGCAACTTTGAGTACTACTCGGACGACAGCAACCTCCAGTTGGTTACCTTGCCCGAAAGTTGGACCAAATCCACCGATTTGCAGGCTTCTACCCGTTCTTCGGGTATCGTTCAAACGGATGCCGAGCTTTGGACTTCGATGACCACTTCCACGCACGCCTATTCCATCACCGGCGACAATCCCGATGCCGTGATGAACGACGTTGAAAAGGTGTGGGACGAAATGTCCGTTTTGGACCGTTTGGAGTTCTACGCAGATTTTGAAGCGTTGTTGGCAGAGTACAACAGCAAAAACGCAACGAGCAAGTCCCTCTCCGATTTCGAGCTGTATAACGAATATACTTACAGCATCGCAGCCGAAGATTTGCCCGATTGCGCTAATCCCGGCAAGCACGACAGCACCGATACGGACAATACCGCCGTTTTGATGATTTCGAACCAAACCGATAACGGCTACGGTACGGCACAGAGATATTCTTCCACCACCACCGTTACCTTGGACCCCGGCACCGCCGCCAAGGTTTCCGTTTGGGTAAAGACGCAAAACCTGACCTATGATGCCGACGGCGAAGAAGCAGACGGCTTGTGTGGCGCCAACATCTCGGTTACCCATACCGTGGGCGGCAAGAAGTTGGACCAAATGCAAATTACCAACATCAATACCAAGGGCGTTACGGCAAACAACGGCTGGAAGCAATATACCGTCTATATCAGAGCTTGCAGCTACGCCACCAGCACCTTTAACATTGAATTGGGCTTGGGTCAAGAAATTTCCGAAAACAACTATTTCAGAGCCGTTAACGGTTACGCTTTCTTCGACGACGTCGATATGGAAATTATCTCCAACAGCGCATACGAAACGGCTACCGCAGCCTTGGGCGCCGACGTTACCTGCGGTTTGAACTCCTCTAAAGAAGAAAAGGTTTTTGAAACCGACGCAGCCGGCCTCAGCGACAAGGACGTCTTTACTTTGGATTTGTATCAATCCGCTAACCCCTTCGACCTCTCCGCTGTAAACGTTGCGGTTGATTACACCAAGGCAACCGTCAACAACGTAACCTTTACTCCCGATTATACAAACTTGGGCGTTAACGTAGACAAGGACATCAAGGCCGTTACCACCTGGAACGCTTTGAATTCTCAGACTGCGGACAACGCTTACCTCAACGCCTTCTGGGCAGACGATTTCAATAGCGAAACCTTCCCCTTCGATAAGGCAAGCAACATGATCTTCCTCATGAGCACGCACGGTGCCGCTTACACCGCAAAAATGCAGGCGGACGCAAACAATGAATTCGTGCTTGCTCCCGAAGAATACGTTCGCTTATCCTTCTGGGTAAAGACCTCTGACGTATTGGGCTATACCGGCGCAACCATCAAACTCTTTGACGGCACAACCCAAAGCACGCTCGGTTCCTACAACACCACCACCATGGCTAAGGTAGACTCCGACGAGCAAGAGGATATCCACGACGGTTGGGTACAGTGCTTCTTCTTTATCGGCAACGATACGGAGAGCGCTAAGAGCTACCGCTTGGAATTCAGCTACGGTCTTACCGACGTTTCTTCCTTGAAGAATGCCAACTACTTGTACGAAGGCTATGCGGCGTTTGCAGGCTTTGAAAGCCAGTCCATGACCGAAAAAGAATTTACCGATTATGCCGGTTCGGCAACCAACGGCACCGTCGTATCCTTGATGGGTAAAGAACAGGATACCTCCAAGGCAGGTTTCGACCAAGTCGGTAACATCGACAAAGAAAAGATTGAAAACGGCTATGCTGACCCCATGAACTATAAGGGCGTCAACGCGGGCAGCGTTTGGGTAGGCGGTACGGTTACCGATATGAGCGACCCCATCAACGCAACCAACGCCAACGAAACCGCAGGTCTTTTGAATAAGACTTATGCTGCAAACTATACCTCAATTTTAACGCCTTTGGCAACCTCCTTTGGCACCACCGCTACTTGGCAGAACGTCTTTGGCGGCGCTACCCAACCCTTGGTAATTTATAACGCTATGCAGGCGGCTTACGGCTATTATTCCGAAAGCCTGACCCTGAGCGCAAACGGCTACTCCGCAGTCTCCATGAGAGTTAAAGTCAGCGCAGGCGCTAAGGCGTATATCTACCTCATCGATACCTCTGACATCTTTGAAGGCTACACCACCGTCGGTATGGACACCGTCAACGTAACCTACTGGTATGACGACGAAGGCAACGTATGCACCAAAGACCCCGAAGCCGATGACTTCAACGCAAAATCCGACGTAGCTTTCTACCGCACCGAAAACGGTTTGTATAAGAACAATCTCGACAAAGACGATACCGCTACCTATGCAAACCTCAAGAACTACGACGTAGACGATGAAGGCAATTTGATTGTTGAAACCGATGCAAGCGGTAATCCCCTTACCACTTACGACTATTCGGATTCCTATACGGACGACGGCATCGCCTTCTATGAAAACGAAGGTAAGTTCTACGCTGACAAAGATTGCAGCATGGAAGTAAAAGACTTCGGCACGGCCTTTGCAACGCAGTACGCACGCTATATCTCCAAGAGCTACCTCGACACCTTGGGCAGCGTTACCTTGGGTGACGGCGTTACCGTAACCGGCGCAAACAAAGTGGAAACGGTTATCGTTGTTGACGGTACCGACGCAAACGTTGCAGGCAAGTGGGTAACCGTAAGCTTCTATATCCATACGGGCAACGACAGCTTCCCCTACCGCTTGGAAGCCTTCTCCGGCTCCCGCGATGGCAGCGTTAAGAACCCCGCAGGCTCCACCGTTATCTTCGACGTATGCAATACCCCCGACCTCAACTCCACTTACGACGGATTGCTCGAAGAAGCCATCGACGATATGGGCTTGGAAAAGGACGTTGAAACCGGCCGCTTGGTAGAAAAGGGCACGGATACCGTATACGCTGACGCGCAATACTACACCTACACCTTCTACGACGATACTTCCTTCCAGAGATACGACAAGACTTTGGACAAGAATAATAACGGCAATCCTTACGGCACGTACGCTCAGTCGGACAGAGCAGAAGAATTGACCTATCTCTATTATGAGTCCACGGAAGGCGCGGTTGTATCCAACGAATACAACTACACCATGTTCCTCAACTATGCTCCCATGAACCAACACGTTTCCCCTCAAACGGGCGTTGACGTTAAACCTCAGGACACCGAAACGACGGAATGGTGGGAAAGCCCTGACTTCTGGTTCATGCTCTCCTCGATTATCGTGGCAGTTGTACTCATCGTTATCCTGCTCATTATGTTGACTACGAGATTGATCAAGAAGTTCGTTAAGACGTCCGATGCACAAGCGAACAACCGCTATAACGCAAAGAAACAGCGCTATATCCGCAAGCTCAACTTGGCTATCGAAAGCGACGAAGACCAAGATGCAAACGACGATAACCCTTACAACGACTAAACCTTAAAATAAAAAATCGACCTGTTAACCGGGTCGATTTTTTCTATTATATTATATAAGGAAAGCGAACAGCAGACGCTGTTCGCTCTTTTCATTTGATTATTTTAACAGCCACAGCCCCTTGGGGAAATGGTTTTTGACCAGACCGTTGACCGCCTTTCCCCAACCCAAGGGGAAATGATCGACGCAGAGCAAGCACCAGCCGTTTGCAATATCGGCGTTGAAGGTGTTTCCGCGAAGGTAATTCTCGCTTTCGCTGACCGTCAGCGAAACACTGCGTTGGGCATCCTCTTGTTTTAGGCTCACGGCAAGGGCATGGGCGGGGGTAAATCTATCCTTTTTAAACTCGCCTGCACGCACGCCCGCGCGCAATATTGAGAGCTTGTCCACGGCAAACATGCCCTCGGGCAGGAGATAGAGGGTATCCCCCACTTTATAGGGCGTACCGCTCGGCGTTTGACGGAGCGCCGTTTGACAAAACGAGATAAAGAGGGATAATTCCTTTTGGGAGAGATTGCTCTTTAAAAGGGGTAATTTTTTGCCCGCCTCGCCCGTGTTTTTTTGCAGTACGGCGTAAAAATGCCCTTCGCCCTCAACTTCGTGCGGGTACAGCTTTTTCTGCTCCAACAACGTAAATTCGGAATGCTCGGTTAAGAATGCGGAAATTTGCGCCTCGTCCTCTTCCTCGGCAAAGGTGCAGGTGGAATAGACCAGTCTTCCGCCGACGGACAGCATTTGCGCCGCCGAGTGTAAAATTTCACGCTGGCGCTCGGCGCACAGCAGGACGTTTTGTTCGCTCCAATTTTCAAGGGCTTCTTGTTGGTTTTTCTTGAACATACCCTCGCCCGAGCAAGGCGCGTCCACCAATATTTTATCAAAATAGCCCTGAAAGCGCTTGGCAAGCTCTGCAGGCGCGGCGTTGGTGACGACGGCGTTGGTAACACCAAGCCGTTCTATATTTTGCGATAAAATTTTTGCGCGGCTGCCCACGATTTCGTTGCTGACGAGAATACCCGTGCCCTTTAACGCCTGCGCAATTTGCGTGCTCTTGCCGCCGGGTGCGGCGCATAAGTCCAGCACCCTATCCCCCTCCTGTACGTTCAATAAGGGCACCACACTCATGGCGGAGGGTTCCTGGGAATAATACAGCCCTGCAAAGTGGTGGGCATGCCTGCCCGCTTTGTCCTCTGAAAGGCAAAAGCCGTTTGGCTCCCAAGAGACGGGCGTGAGGGTAAAGGGCGTTATTTTTTGAAACGCCTCGGGGGAGATTTTTAAGGTGTTCACCCGAATGCCTTTACAGGCGGGGCGCTCGTACGCGGCTAAAAACGCCTGAAAATTTTGCTCGGTTTTGAGCTGTTGGCGCATGCGAGCCAAAAACGCCTCGGGAAGGGGAAAGTCGCTCATGCCTGCACCTCCAATTGGGCGAGCACGCTCTGAAAATCGCTCTCCTCCACTATCTCGGCCTGCACGGCGACGGCGTTTTGCAACCGCTTGCTCGGTTCACCCTTCTCGCCTTTTTGGCTTTGCTCGGCAACGCTCTTGATATATACGTTGCATTGACCGGATTTAAAGCAATACGCTCCCCCTTGGCTGTAAATTGCCTGTACGTAGGGTATGGACGAGGCGAGATTGTTTTCGATTTCACGG
>JAFVZP010000057.1 GCA_017508105.1 Clostridia bacterium | reverse complement strand
CTGCACTACAACGAGCACGTGCGCTTTTTACTCTCGGAGGAGTTCATATCCAAGGGGGGCATGCCTGAAAAGAGAAGGATAGAGGCGCATTTGCAAAAACACTTGAAATACATGCAAAACAATCAATAAAAAGATAAGGAGAATAAAAAATAATATGAATGAAACGCAAAAGGACAACATTGAACAGACCAACGGATTGACCGAGGCTACCGCAACGGAACAGGGCGCAGCGGCGCAAGAGAATACGGGTTCGACTGCGGCGGCAGACTTGGGGAAATTCAAAAGCGTAGATGCCCTTTTACAGGCTTACAACTCTTTACAGGCAGAATTCACCCGTCGCTCTCAACGCCTCAAAGAATTAGAAAAAACGCAAGCGCAGAACACCCCGCCTTCGGCAGAGGAACCGGTGCCGAACCCCGAAGTGCGTGCCTCTGCGCCCACGCCGCAGCCTGATGCTATCTCCGTCACGGCGGAAGAGGAACTCTACCGCCGAGCCAACGCTTCTGAAAAGGTCAAGCAAAAAATCATCGACGATTACCTTTTTGAAGTCAAGAAAAGCGCCGTGCCTTTAATGCACGGCGGCATCAGCGTCATTTCTCCCACCGTCAAGGCAAACAGTCTTGCCGAAGCGGGCAAAATGGCACTCGGGTACTTTCAAAACACCCATTAAAAAATAAAATTTTTTTCAAACAGGAGTACATTATTATGGTAACTATGCAAACAGCAGACAACGCTTTAAAATCCTTTTACTTGGGCGCAGTTTCCGACCAGCTCAACAAATCCGTAAACCCCTTATTGGCGCAAATCAAGCAGACCACCGCAGATATCTGGGGTAAAGACGTGCGCCGTGTGGTACGTTACGGCGTCAACGGCGGTATTGGCGCAGGCACTGAGGACGGCAACCTTCCCACCGCCGGCGGCAACCACTACGCACAATTCGTAACCACCTTGAAAAACTTATTCGGTACCATCGAAATTTCGGATAAAGCCATTCGCTCTTCCACGAGCAACGAGGGTGCGTTCGTCAACCTTTTGAACGATGAAATGGAAGGCTTAATCCAAAGCTCTTCCTTCAACGTTGGCAGAATGTTGTTCGGCGACGGTAAAGGCACCTTGGCAACCGTTGCTTCTATCGCTTCGGGCGTATTCACCGTCGACACCGTGAAGAATATCGCCGAGGGTATGATCGTCGACTTCGTGGATGCCGACGGCAACGTGCTTGTTGGCGGCAGAACGGTCACCAAGGTAGACAGAAAGGGTAAAAAGGTAAGCGTCAACGGCACTACGTTAACTTCCACCAACGTACCCAACAACTCTCGCATCGTCATTCAGAATTCCAACGGCTTGGAAATCACCGGTTTGGGCGCCATCTTCTCGGACAGCGCTACGCTCTACGGTGTTAACAGAGCCGACCACGATTGGATGAACCCCTACAAGCAGACCTCTGTGGGCACCATCAGCGAAACCAAAATCCAAACCGCCATCGACTATTTGGAAGAGGTTTCTGGCAGCAAGGTCAACTTCATCGTATGCTCTTGGGGCGTCAAGCGCGCGTTGGCTGAACAGCTCTCCACCTATAAGCGCGTGGTAGATACCGTGGAGTTGGAGGGCGGCTATAAGGCGATGAGCTTCAACGGCATTCCCGTCGTTGCCGACAGATTCTGTCCCGACGGCACGATGTATCTTTTGAACACCAACGATTTCTGCCTGCACCAGCTCTGCGATTGGCAGTGGCTCGAAGGGGAGGACGGCAAGGTATTAAAGCAGATTGCCGGCAAACCCGTTTACACCGCAACCTTGGTAAAATACGCCGAGCTCGTATGCACCAGACCCTGCGGTCAGGCAATGCTCTCCGGCATCACCGAAGCGTAAACACACCGTAACCATGCCGTGAACGACGGGGTAATTCCGTCCAAACGGTAATCATACGGCAGGGCAGGGAATTGGAATAATTTTCCGTTTCCTGCCCATATTTTTTAAAGGAGGTAAATATATATTATGTTGGTAAAAGATATTGCGGCGCAAGCAGCTTTTTTACTCGGTAAGCAGGAGGTGTCCGACTATCTCAAAGGTGATTCGGACGCTACGCCCGAATATACGGAGCAAGAGAAAAAGGCGCTGGTCAAAGAGGCAAACACGCTCTTGCGCTGTTACAACATCGTGGAAAATGAAATTGCCCTCGACTATCTTCCTCTGACGGCAGAGGAGACCGTTACGAGCAGCACGGGCGCGCTCCCGTACTCTTCCTTTCTGCACACGCCCGTTACCATTTTGTCGGTTACCGACGAATACGGCAACAAGCTTCCCTTCACCATTTTTCCCGAATACGTCAAGACGCACAAGGGCACGGCGGTCATAACGTACGCCTATTCTCCCCGCACCAAGGCTATGGAGGACGGCAGTGAATACGGCGCCAGAGTGCCCGAACGCTTGCTCTCCTACGGCGTTGCCTGCGAGTACTGTCTGGTTTCGGGGCTGTACGACGAGGCGTTGCTGTGGGATAAAAAATACAAGGACGCCTTGCTGTGCGCGCATTCGGCTTCCCGCCCGCACGTCATTCGCTCCAGAAGGTGGGTATAGTTATGATTTTTTATAAAAAGAATACTACCATGCCCAAAACCAGCCGTAAAACGGTGAAGTTTGATTTTTCGGCTTTTCCCTCGGAAAATTCGTTAAAAAATGACGTTTTATATCCTGTAAAATGTCAAAATTTCCGTGCGGTTTCAGGCGGTATCGGTGCAGCTTGGGGCACGCAAGCGGCTTTTTCGGAAAATCCGTTGGAAGGCGTTACGCCCACCAATACTTGGCTTTTGGGTAATGCGAAGACGGGTAAACTCATTTATTCCACCGCCGCCTCTACCTACAGCTTATCCTTACAGGGCGCAGGGGATGCAAATGCCACCGCGCCCCAGCCGTCACTCATTTACAGTACGGGTTTTTCTTCTCCCATGCGTGCGCTCGACTATGTGAATGCGCAAAACACGCACGAGCTGTATATTTTCAGCGAAAAAGGAATTTACTTTTATAACGGAAGCAGCTTTTCGTTGATAAAAAACTCTCCCGTCGTTACAACGGGCTGTGTATATTACGACAGACTGTTTAGTGTGAGTGCGCTAATACCCTATCGAATGTATTTTTCCGCTCCGCTTGAAGGAAGCAACTGGACGGCGGCATATCTTTCGGCTGGCTACGTCGACCTCTCGCCCGAGCACGGCGCCATTCACGCGCTCTTTTCCATCGGCAAAAATCTCTACGCCCTGCGTGAGTACGGCATCACGCGTCTACATACCGAAGGTGAAAACTTCAATTTTACTGCCATGCCATTTTCCGCAGCGTTCGGCTCAGTGTATGCCGATTCCATACAAAGGGTGGGGGCATGCCTGATTTTTCTCACCTCGGAAGGACTATACAGTTTCAACGGTAACCGTGTGGAAAAGCTGAACTTTGCGTTTTTAAACGGGGCAGATTTTGCCACTTCGCCCGATTGCCGTGCGTTTGTTTACGGCGCGCATTACGTTCTCAACTACCTTGACGGAAAAAACAATCGCCGCACGCTCTTTTTGAACCCCGCCGAGCAAGAAGGTTGGATTTCGGATATGGATATATCCTTCCCGATTTCTGACGGCAATCGCTGCTTTTTCCTGGATAACGGAATTTTTGCTACGTTCAGCCAAAAGAGCAGTCGGTGCAACGGCGCCATGTATAAGACGTGGGAGAGCGATTTTACAAAGCTTGGCTTGGGCGACGGCAGAAAGCTGTTGCGCGCGGTTAGCTTACAGGGCAAGGGCAACGTGCAGCTGCGTATCCGTGGGGAGCATGTCTTTGACGAACGGGTATATACACTCTCGTTGAACGGACAAGCCGCCGTGCATCCGCTCTTGAAGGGTAAGGCGTTTTCTTTCCAAGTTGAGAGCGAGGACGAAGAGTGCTTACTGCAAAGCATATCCGTCACGGCGGAAATTTGGTAAGGAGGGGATAGGACGATGATTTTAGACATTTTAAACGATTTAAATATTCAAGAATCGGATTTATCCCTTTCTGCACTCTCTTTCGTGCGTAAGGCGCAAGAAAAAAAGGACAAGCTCACCGCCAAACTGGAAGAGGATAAAGCCAAGGCAAAATACGATTGCTTGGAAAAGGGCATTCTCCGTTCTTCCATGCTCCAACAGGTCTATGCACGTTTGGATGAGGAGTACAACCAAGCCGTTGAGTTAATCGTCGACAATTTACTCTTTGAGCTGGACTTCTTAGGCGATGCCGGCGTGGGGGGAGGGAGCGGTGATTCGCAGGAATACGCATATCCCTACAATCCCAATTATAATTTAGATTCGGCGGGAAGGTATTACGCCGTGTATAATTATTACATGGCAATGACCGACCCCGCCATTCGGTTTGCGCTCTTTCAGGCAGATACGCTTGCGCCTGATTATTTGGGCGAGTTCTACGGCACCTTATATGCACGCTTGCGCAGTTATGCCGAACAGTGAAGATAAAAGCATACTGTTTTTATGCCTGAAAGGGGAGTGAATCAATCCAAAACGGCTCGGTAAAGTTTTGCTTTACCGAGCCTTCTTAATATAAGCCGTTTTTCTGCGGACGCACCCATTATCCCCTTGTTTTCCGCCACAAAAGTCCAAGAAAATGAGGCATTTCGTCGCTTGGCGAGAAAAAAATTCAAAAAAACCCTTTACAGTTTTATTTTTTAGGTATATAATAGAGATGGACGAATATACCAAATGCAAAAATTATCATTGGGAGGACAAAGAACGGCTCTATGAAATACACACATTCTTCCTTACTGTACGTATTTAAAAATATATGGTACATCGGGCTTTTATCCTTGTTGCCTGCCTTTTGTTTAAGTAGTGTGGCAGACGTGGAATACACCAAAGATTTCTTCGTAAACTTTTTTGCCGGCAACCTCAATCAAATGGAATGGCTGCATATTTTCCATACCTTTTCCATCTACTGCTTTACGGGCTTCATTCCCCTTGTGCTGGACGTATTCTCCTTTTTAAGCGTAGTCGTTTGCGCGAGCATGCTGTTGGCGCTCATTGACAAGCATATGCGCATCGGCAAGCGCACGTTAAACGGTCTTTGGAATAAGGTCAACGACAATATCACGAGCACTTTTTTCGCCGCACTCTTTTTCTCCCTGATCTATGAAATTTGGGCGCTGGTGTTTTCTTCGTTGACGTACGCAATCTTTGCCTTAATCCCCATTTTATCCGTACAGTACGTGCTCTTTGCAATTTTACTCATCGGTGGCGGATTGGCGCTTTTATACGTGGTATCGCTGTTCTATCTTTGGTTGCCTTGCATGCAGATTACGGGCTTTGAGATGTTTGAAGCACTTCGTTATTCCAATCAGATGACCGAAAAGGTAAAAATCCGTATCATGGCGAGCATGGCGTTATCTCTTGTAATCGGCAGCACCTTCATTATACTCTCGGCGGTGTTCTTCCCCGCTCCCGTTCTCTATGCGGTTATGTTCGTTGTATTCATGTTCTATTTCATGCTCTTCCTCGTGCGAATGGAAGTCATCTACTTCGATGCGGCGCAGCTGGAGAGAGAGGATTTGAAAAAACACTATGCCCAATTCTGAAATTATAATATAATAGCAATTAGGAATAAAAAGAGGTTTTTATGAGATTTCGCAACGCCCTTCGCGTACTCCTTCATAATTTCAAAAACATATACGTTATCCTGCTCTTCCGCTTGGCGGTTTTCTTGGTAGTGGGCTCCATCGTCGCCCTCATCGTCTTCTCGGGCGTCGGCTCGCTCTTGGAAAGTCAGGCGGCGGCAGACTTTGTGCTATCCCTGCAAAAAATTGTCAAAGCCTTTTTCGATAGCGCCTCGTACGCTGAGTTTGACGGAGCGTTAAAAGCGGCAATCGAAGGCGTGGTTGGTTCGTTTGGCGGTATTTTGACCTTTTTAAACCAACATCTTTTGGAGATCATCTTCTCTGTAATCGGCATCGTACTGTTATACCTTGTCGACCGTTTCTTAAACGGCATGGCGCAGTTTGCGCTCGGTGGGGTTTTAAACGATAAAATGTCCCAATACGCCGACACGCCCTTCTTCATCGGCTTTTTCAACAACATCGGCGGCGCCGCAATCTATCAGATTGTATACGTTCCCTTGGCGTTCGCCTACGACGTCGTTACCTTAGCGCTTTGTTATTTGATTTTCTTCCGGCTTTTCTTCTTCCTGCCCGTGCTCGTTTCGTTGTTCTTTGCCGTCACCTTCATCATCGTATCGCAGGCAATCAAGCTCGCCCTCGTTTCCGATTGGATGCCCGCAGTCATTGCCGACGGCAAAAAACTCTCCAAGGCAATTCAAGAAAGCTTTTCTATGGGAGCAAAGTCGTTTGGCGTTCATTTCTCCAATTATCTGGTGGCAATTTACTGTATTCTCGCTTTGAATACCGTCTTTGCGCTCACGTCCTTTTTCAGCTCGTTGCTCATTACCATTCCGGCAAGTCAGCTGTTTATCACCTGCCTGCAATTCGTAAGCTACTATACGGCGAAAAACAAGCGTTATTTCTTGACGTATACGCATATCTGTCAGGGCGGCTCGCTGGAGAGCATACTCAATCAAAATCAGGACAACGGTTATGAAGAATAACCCTTGCTTGCAATATTAAAATCAATCAAACACATTAAATTTTTAAGGAGTAAAACCATGAACTATCAACAAAATTTTGAGCGTTGGCTGGGCGATAGCCGTCTTTGCGCCGAAGGCGTTGCCGAATTACAGGCAATCCAAGCTGACGAAAAGGCCAAAGAATACCGTTTCGGCGGGGAGCTGGAATTCGGTACCGCCGGTATGCGCGGACTCATCGGCTACGGCATGAATATGATGAATATCTACACCGTCATGCGTGCCACGCAGGGGCTTTCCGAGTTTATCAAAACCCTCGGAGAAGAGGCTGTCAATCGGGGCGTGGTTATCTCCTTTGATACCAGAAGAAAATCCAAGGAATTTGCCAAGGCGGCGGCAAGCGTACTTGCGCAAAACGGCATCAAGGCTTACCTCTTCGACGCCGTGCACCCCGTACCCATGCTCTCCTACGCTGTGCGCTATTTAAACACCATTGCCGGCGTCATGATTACCGCTTCGCATAATCCCAAGGAATACAACGGCTATAAGGTATACGGCGAGGACGGCGCACAGATGTCCCCCGAAGACACCGCCGTGGTCGTGGAATACATCGAAAAAATCACCGACTATCTCTCGGTCAAGGGCGACGAAACCAGTCCACTCATCGTACCCGTTCCCGCGGAAGTTGATACCACCTATATCGAGGAGCTCTCCAAGCTCACGCTCTCCAAGCAAGCGGTGGAAAAGTGCGGTAAAAACTTAAAATTGGTCTACACCCCCGTACACGGCTCGGGCTATGTTCCCGTCACCGCTATTTTAAAGAAATTGGGCATCAACGCAACCGTCGTTGAAGAACAGGCGCAGCCCGATACCGAGTTCTCCACAGTAAAGGTTCCCAACCCCGAGTACAAGGAAACGCTCGCCATGGGCATTGATTTGGCGAATAAAATCAACGCCGACGTGGTATTCGGCACCGACCCCGACGCCGACCGTTTGGGCGTTGCCGTCAAGGACGACAAGGGCGAATTTACCGCTTTAAGCGGCAACCAAGTGGGTATTTTGCTGCTTGACTATATCATCACCCGCCTGCAAGAGGACAACGCTCTGCCTCAAAACGCAGCGGTGGTAAAATCCTTCGTCACCACGGGTATGGCAAAAGCCATTTGCGATAAAGCAGGCGTAACTCTCTACGAAACGCCCGTCGGCTTTAAATTCATCGGTGAAAAAATCAAGCAGTGGGAAAAGGACTTCAAGCATACTTACGTATTCGGCTTTGAAGAATCCTGCGGCTATCTGCGCGGTACCCATGCCCGCGATAAGGACGCCGTCGTTGCATCCATGCTCTGCGCGGAAATGGTTTGCTACTATACCTACATCGGCAAGAGCGTATACCAGCGCTTGCAGGAAATTTACGCTACCTACGGCTACGTTTTGGATACCAACGTTTCCACCCAATATTCGGGCTTAAACGCCATGAAGGAAATGAACGCCGTCGTAGACGGATTAAAGACGGTCAAGGTGCAGGAGCTTGCTTCCATTCCCGTCATTGCCGTGCGCGATTACAGTGCCGACGTCCGCACCGAAATGGCAACGGGCAAGCAAGAGGCGCTCGGTATCCCTAAGTGCAACTGCGTATACTACGAGCTCGAAGGCGGCAGCTTTATCTGCGTGCGTCCTTCGGGCACCGAACCCAAGCTCAAAGTGTACTATTCGGTCAAGGCGGTCGATGCCGCCGCTGCCGAAAGCAAGCTCACCGAGCTGCAGGCGGCGGTTGCAAATCTTTTGGCAAGCGTAAAGTAAAAAGCCAACACAATCCAAGAGCCTGTTGTTTTTGACAGGCTCTTTTCACGGATTATACCAAAAATATACGGAGGTAACAGCGTATGCGTGTGGGTATTTCCACGGCAAGCCTGTTTATGAAACAGCAAAACGACGAGACGGTTGCACTCTTAAACGAGTGGGGCATGCCCACGTCCGAGGTCTTTTTAAGCACGTTCAGCGAATACAACCGAGCGTACGGTGAGCTGATTGCGCAAAAGAAGGGGCAGCTACACGTCAATTCGGTGCATACCCTCACCGAGCAATTCGAGCCCCAGCTCTATTCCATTTCGGATAAAGTCACCGCCGACGCCTTTTCTTGGCTCAAAGGCGTCATGGAAGCAGCGCAGGCAATGGGCGCCAAGCACTACACCTTCCACGGGGTGGGCAGAGTCAAGCGCAAGGGCAACTACGACAACTTTGAACGTCTTTGCCCCCGAACCCGTCAAATTTTTAATTTTTGCGCCCGTTACGGCGTTACGCTTGCATACGAAAACGTGGAATGGGCAACCTATAACCGTCCGGGCGTATTCACCCGTTTAAGGGAGCAGTGCCCGCAATTAAAAGGCGTATTGGATATCAAGCAGGCATACATTTCCGGCTATGCCTATCAGGACTACATCGCGGACATGGGTACGTCGCTTGCCTACGTTCACTTCTGCGATTTAGACAAAAACGGCAACACCTGCCTGGCGGGTAAGGGCGTATTCAATATCGAGGAAATGTTAAAAATACTCGCCGATTACGGCTTTGACGGAGACATACTGTTGGAGCAGTACGCCAAGGATTTTACCGAGCTCAAAGAGCTTAGAAAATCCTATTTGTATTTGTCGGAAAAAATTTACAAATTCGGCTTGGGAAAAATGAAAAAGCCTAAAATTTAACTTGACAGTCCGCAAGGAAGTTGCTATAATATGTCAGTAATCAAAAATAACTGCAAAGGCGAAGGAGGGTAGAGAAGAATGTCCACAATCATCGTAGGCGAACACGAAAGTGTAGAAAACGCATTGCGTCGTTTTAAGAGAAAGTGCTCCCGTGACGGAATCATCGGCGATTTGAGAAAGAAGGAATTTTATGAAAAACCTTCCGTCAGAAAGAGAAAGAAGTCCGAGGCGGCAAGAAAACGTAAAAACTAACGAAACACAAAAGTCTGTTATCTAAGGTAACGGGCTTTTTTGTTTGCAAAATTTGTCGAATTATAAAATAAAACCAGATAAGGAGTTTGATGATGGCTAAAAGTTTAAGAGAGCTCGCCCGTGAAGCAAAGTGCCGCTTAAAGAGCGGTTTCTGGAACGAGTGCAAGGAGGATTTGGACAAGAATATTCTCTCCGCGCGCGAGCAGGGCATCAACGAAAGCAAGGTCGAGCGCTACTTTGCCGATAAAATCACCGCTACGCTGAACGGCGAAAAGGAGGACGAGTTCTACCTCAAGGTCAAAGAATTACTGCTTGCCGAGGGCGAGGTGTCCGACGCCATCGGCCGATTGACCGACGTCGATTATTACGCCACGCTCTCCTATGAGGAAAAGCAACGCTACAACCTCTCCCTTTCGGAGAAGTATCTGCGCGCTTTGGAGAGATTTCGCCACGAAAGCCAATTTGCCGTCCTGAAAACGATTGAAAAATAACCGCAAAAGTGTTACAATATACATATGAACAGTCTTTTGGAACAATTAAACGCACAACAAAGGCAGCCCGTGGAGGATACCGAGGGCGCCGTTCTCGTCTTAGCCGGTGCCGGTAGCGGTAAAACCCGTGTATTGACCTCGCGCATCGCCTATTTAATCCGGGAAAAGGGCGTATCTCCCTTCAACATCCTCGCCATCACCTTCACCAACAAGGCGGCAAAGGAAATGCAGGAGCGTATCTCCGCCATCATCGACTCCGAGGGGATGTGGGTAAGCACCATTCACTCCATGTGCACCCGTATTCTGCGCAACAACGCCGAGCGTCTGGGCTTTAACGGCAAATTCTCCATTTACAGTGAAAGCGAGCGCACCAACGTCATCAAAAAATCCTTCCAGGAATGCGACTACGACGATGAAAAGCTCCTCAAAAACTGCAAATGGCACGTTTCCAACGCTAAAATGCTCGCGCTCTCGCCCGAGGATTACGCCGTCTACCAAGCCAAAGAGGGTAACATAAGGGAGCTGGAAGCCATTACCAAGGTGTACGCGCGCTACCAAGCCCACCTCTTGGAAAACAACGCCATGGACTTTGACGATTTGCTCGTATACACCGCAAAGTTGCTCCGTGAACACGAGGACGTGCGTGAGTATTACGCCGGCAAATTCCGTTATATTCTGGTGGACGAGTTCCAGGACACCAACAACGTACAGTTTGAAATCATCCGTATGCTGGCGAGCGTACATAAAAACCTCTTCGCCGTCGGTGACGACGACCAATCCATCTATGGCTGGCGCGGTGCAGACATCGGCAACATCTTAAACTTTGAACGCTCCTTCCCAGGCGCAAAGGTCTATAAATTGGAACAGAATTACCGCTCCACCAAGACCATTTTAAACCTCGCCAATACGGTCATTCATCATAACAAGACCCGTAAAGACAAGACGCTCTGGACGGAGAACGCGCAGGGTAGTCAAGCCGTGGCGTTTGAGGCAGAAAAACGAAACCGAAGAAGCCATGTTCACCGCCCGCACCATCTATAACTTCGTGCGCATGGGCGCAAAATTTTCGGACTTCGCCGTTTTAATGCGCGTCAACGCCCTCACCCGTTCCTATGAACAGGAGTTTCAAAAATACGGCATCAGCTTCAAGGTCTTCGGCGGCTTTAAATTCTTTGAACGCAAGGAAATCAAGGACCTCTTGGCATACCTTCGCATCATCAACAACCCCTTCGACGGCGAAGCCATCACCCGCATCATCAACTTCCCCAAGCGTGGCATCGGCGATAAAACCGTGCAAACGCTGGAAAATTACGCAGCGCAAACCGAGCTCACCGTCTACGACGCGCTCTTAGACGTGGACGAGCTGCCCCTCAATTCGGGCGCAAAAGCCAAGCTCAAAAGCTTTGCCGCGCTCTTAAAGGACTTGGTCATTCAAGGTCAGGCGCTTCCCATCGACGCGCTCGTGAAATACCTCGTCGAACAGACGCATATGCGTGAAGCGTATGCCGACAGCTCGGACGAAAGCATCACCAAGCGCGCCAACATCGAGGAGTTTATCAACTCGGTGGACGAGTACGTCCGCCTCAACCCCGACGCTATGTTGGAGGATTACCTCAATCAAGTTGCACTTTCCTCGGACGTAGACGACATGGACGACAGCGACTACGTCACCCTCGCCACCATTCACGCCGTGAAGGGCTTGGAATTCAAATGCGTATTCACCTGCGGCTTAGAGGAGGGTACCATGCCCGTATCCAGGGCCATGGACAGTGAAAAAGACATGGAAGAGGAACGCAGACTCATGTACGTCGCCATCACCCGTGCGCGAGAAAAGATATATTTCACCCGTTCCAAAAGCCGCTATCTGTACGGCAAGCGTGAGCCCACCGCACGTTCGGTCTTCTTAAAGGAACTGCAATCTCAGCTCTCCCTGCCCGACGAGCGTCCCGTCTATAAGCAGTACGAAGGCGACTTCGGCGGTTACGGCAATAGTTATAACGGCTATGGCGGCGGTTATAGTAGCGGTTACGGCAATAGTTATAACGGTGGATATAGTGGCTACGGCAGTCAAAATTCCTCGTACAACCGCTATAAACAGCAGGAGGACGAGGGCGTCTACCGCACCTTCGGCGGGAACAACACCCCGTCGAAAAACAGCTATTCTACGGGCATGGGTAGCACAAAAAAGAGCGAAAACACCTTCTCGTTCGCAAAAAAAATGATCGCTACGTCTACGGCGCAGGGCAAGGACGAAAGCGTGTACGCTGTCGGCACCAAGGTATCGCACCCCCGCTTCGGCGAGGGCACGGTGGTATCCCTTCGCGGCGGCGTCGGCAACGTCATCATCACGGTAGATTTCGGCAAATTGGGCAGAAAGGAGCTCTCCGCCCGTTTAGCGCCCTTAACCGTCATTCGTTAATCGGAGGAATCACTGATTATGAACATGAAACGACAGGAAGAACTCACCGCCACGCTCAATCGCTGGGCGTACGAATATTACGTTTTGGACAACCCCTCGGTGTCGGACGGCGAGTACGATCAATCATACGACGAATTAAAACGGCTCGAAGAGGAGAGCGGTCAGGTGCTCTTCAACAGCCCTACCCGCCGTGTGGGCGGCGAGCCCGTGCAGGGCTTTGTGCGGCATAATCACGTCGCAAGGCTGTATAGCTTGGATAAATCGGTAACCAAAGACCAGCTCTCGGCATTTTTCACCCGGGTCAATAAGGTCTGTGAAAACCCGACGTATACCGTGGAATATAAATTCGACGGCTTAACCTGCTGCCTCACCTACGACAAGGGTAAATTCGTCCGCGCCACCACCCGTGGCAACGGCGTGGTAGGGGAGGACGTAACCGCGCAGGTGCTCACCATTCGTTCCTTCCCCATGGAAATTTCCTATCAGGGGCTATTGGAAGTGCGCGGCGAGGCGATTATCCGCCTTTCGGTCCTGGAACAATACAACCAAACGGCAAGCGAACCGCTCAAAAACGCGCGCAACGCCGTTGCCGGCGCCATTCGCAATTTAGACCCCAAAATCACAGCGGCAAGAAAGCCCGAAATTCTCTTTTACGACGTCAATTATTCCGCCGATGAATTTCTCCCCACCCAGACCTCGCAAATCGAGTTTTTAAAGAGAGAGGGGTTTAAGGTATTCGATTATTTTAAGGTTTGCGCTACCGAGGCAGAGGTGTTCTCCGCCGTCGCCGAAATCGAGCGTGAGCGTAAAAATTTAGACGTTCTCACCGACGGTGCGGTCATCAAGCTCAACGCCCTTTCCGCCCGTGAGGAGCTGGGGTATACCGATAAATTCCCCCGCTGGGCAATGGCGTATAAGTTCGAAGCCGAGGAAACCACCACCCTTTTAAAGGACGTCGTGTGGCAGGTCGGCAGAACGGGTAAGCTCACACCCACCGCCATTTTAGAGCCCGTGGAGCTGGCAGGCGTCACCGTGCAACGCGCCACGCTCAACAACTACGGCGACATTCTCCGTAAGGACGTAAAAATCAATTCCCGTGTTTTATTGCGCCGCTCCAACGAGGTTATTCCCGAAATTTTAGGCACCACCCGTCATTATCCCGACAGCCGAAATATCCTAAAACCGCAGGCATGCCCCGCCTGTTCTTCGCCTATCGTGGAAAAAGGCGCCCACATTTTTTGCTCCAATCCCAACTGTAAACCCCGTATCCTCAATAAATTCGTGCACTTCGCGTCCAAGGACGCTATGGACATCGACGGCTTTTCCGAAAAGACCGCAAACCTTCTCTACGATAAGAAAAATCTGCGTTCACTCGCCGATTTATACCGTTTAACGTCTGCCGACCTCGCCGATTTAGAGGGTTTTAAGGATAAAAAAATTGCCAATCTGTTGACGGCGATTGAAAAAAGTAAAAATATCCCCTTGGACCGCTTCATCTACGCCGTGGGCATCGACGGCGTGGGCAAGGTAGCGGCAAAGGATTTGGCGCTGCGCTTTAATAGCTTTGAAAATTTAACCCAAGCCACTTTTGAGCAGCTGCTGTCCATGGAAAACGTCGCCAAAATTACGGCAAACGGAATTTTGGACTTCTTCAAAGACGATGCCAACATGTCCGAGATTAACGCACTTTTCGCGGTGGGTGTAACGCCGTATGCAGAGGTAAAATCCACCCAAGGCGTATTTGCAGGTCAAAGCGTGGTATTGACCGGCTCGCTCCAAAATTATAAGCGCTCGGAGGCGCAAAAACTCATCGAGTCGCAGGGCGGCACCTGTCAAAGCTCGGTTACCAAAGCCACCACGTTGGTCGTCGTCGGCGAGGCGGCGGGCAGTAAGCTCGAAAAAGCGCAAAAGCTCGGCGTCAAAATCATCGACGAGGCGGAATTCACCCGTCTTTTGCAAAGCTGAATTTTATAGTGAAACAATAATCCCCCGTTGCTTTTGAAAAACGACGGGGGATTTTCTATATAATAAAAAAAGAGTAGGCGATGCGGTTTCGACCCGCCAACACTTGCCTACTCACTTGCAATCATACGATTGCAAAACTATTATAGGGACCCACGGATATTGTTTACCGCACCATTATTTTGTTTTGCAGCTGCAAAACTCACGCTACGATAGTATTATATTTCAGTTTATATAAAAAGTCAAACGAAAAATAACATAAAAAAAGAAAAGGCGGGGCACCGATAAATCGTTTTTCACCAACGTTTAAGCCCAATGGGGCAAACAGAAACCTTTTCTATAAATAATTATAAATAAAAATACAGAAAAAGTCAATCAAAAAATAACAAGAGAAAAAGCATTTTAAAAAATAAAAAAACCGAGCCGGCTGTTAAGCAAGACTCGGGTTGATACGTTACGTTGACGTATCTGTCTAACTGACACTTACATTGTATGTAATAAAAATAAAAAAGTCAATAGTTTTTATAAAATTTTTTAATTTATGAGAAAAAATACAAGAAAAACGACTAAAACAAACAAATAATGGTAGATTAAAAGGGCAAACAAAAAGGTTTGCCCTTACTTTTTTTATTAAAATAAAAAATTGACTTGCAAAGGTTTATCGTATATGTTAAAATATCAAAGAACAAAATAAAAGGAAAAGGAATAAAAGTTGACCGAAACTAAAGCGTTGTTTTCAATTTTATCTAACGTGGTTTTTAACGCTGAGGACGTTATAGACTCGAAAGATTTAAGCGAAGACTTAATTAAAAAACTTTATACACTTTCTAATAAGTACGATTTATGCCCTTTAGTTTCTCACTACTTGTTAAAAAAAGAAGGGGTTAATCAAAACTTATTAGAACCTTTTTCGGCCATGCTATTTGGTAGTCTTGCTCGTCATGAAAATAGGATTTGCGAGTACGAACAAGTAGCGAGCGTGTTTACGGACGCAAAAATTCCTTTTATGCCCGTTAAAGGCATTTTAATCTACGACCTTTATCCCGAGCCATATTTAAGAACTAGT
>JAFVZP010000056.1 GCA_017508105.1 Clostridia bacterium | reverse complement strand
TACTTAACCTTATCGTCGCCCGTCTGTAAGAGAGCTTCAAATTCTTCGGTGGAAACGTCTGCAACCTTACCGGAGAAGTAAGAAGGCAATTTTTCCTTATCGTAAGGAGATTTAGCGCCCGTACCTTCTACGGTAACGGCACCTTCCAACTTAACGTCGGCAACGGAAGCTGCTACGTAAACCTGATATTCGCCGCCTTCAACTTCCCAGTTCAAGGTATCTACGTTGTAATAACGGAATGCCTTGTCGTCGAAGGGAACGGTAACGGTCTTACTTTCGCCCGCCTTCAAGAATACCTTGGTGAAGCCCTTGAGTTCTTTCTTGGGACGGATAACGTCGGATTCCTTCTTACCGATATAGACCTGAGCGACTTCTGCGCCGTCTACGTTGCCGGTGTTGGTGATGGTGAAGGTTGCGCCATTTTCGTCTACGGTTAAATCGGAGTAAGCAAACGTGGTGTAGGAGAGACCGAACCCGAAGGGGTATTTAACGGGTACGTCTGCCGTATCGTAATAACGGTAACCGATGAACAGACCTTCTCTGTATTCTACGGAAACTTGCTTGCCGGGGAAGTTGCTTGCAGAAGAGCAATCTGCATAGTGCAAAGGATAGGATTCGGAGAGCTTACCGGAGGGATTGACGGCACCCATGACTACGTCGAGCACGGCTTTTGCACCGGCTTGACCGCCGAGGTATGCGTGTACGACTGCAGCGCAGTTTTCGTCCCAGTTCATCTCGATTGCGGAACCGCAGGAAACAACGGCAACAACGGGAGTACCGGTCTTTGCCAATGCTTCAATGAGTTCAACCTGGCATGCGGGCAGGTCGATGTTTTCTCTGTCCAAGCCCTCGGCTTCGGTAACTTCGTCCAAGCCGACGTATACCAAGGCAACGTCTGCCTTCTTTGCCAATTCGCAAGCTTCTGCTACCAATTTAGGGCTCTTCTTGCCGTAACGGTCGAAGCCTTGTGCATAGCCTACGGAGTTGACGCCGCATTCTTCCAAAACGCCAAGGGCCGAATCCAAACGGGTGGGGTTAACAACCGAGGAGCCTGCGCCCTGATAACGGGGTTCTTTTGCAAAGTCGCCGATGATGGCTACTTTGGTTTGAGCGTTCAAGGGGAGAACGCCGTTTTCGTTCTTCAAGAGGACAACCGATTCCTGTGCTGCGCGCAGTGCAACGGCGTGGTTCTTGAGTTCGTCGAATACAACCTTATGGTTGTCTGCCTTGTCGGAAGCTGCCTGATAGGTGCCTTCGGCAACGGGTTCTCTGTTGTTGTAAACTTCTTCGGTGGAGAAGATGAGCTCGAAGAGTCTGTCGAGGTTTTCGTCCAAAACCGATTCGGGAACGATTTCGCCCTTAGCGTAAGCTTCGTCGAAGGCTTCCTGCGTCATGGTGCCGGCTTTTACCTGTTCTTCGTATTCTTTATACTTCTTAACAGCTCTTTCGATGTCGAGGTTGGTGTCGCCGTTGGTGCCGGGCATTTCCAATTCGTTGCCGGCGATCAAACCGGGAACACGGAGGTTTTCACCTGCCCAGTCGGTAACGACTACGTTCTTATAGCCCCATTCCTTACGCAGGATGTCCTGCATGAGGTGCATGTTTTCGTTGGTGTGCTTGCCGTTGAGCATATTGTACGAGGACATGATGCTCTTGGTGCCGCCTTCTTTTACAGCCATTTCAAAGGAAGTGAGGTAAATTTCACGCATGGTTCTTTCGTCTACGATGGTGTCGATAACCATACGGCGTTCTTCCTGGTTGTTCAAAGCGAAGTGCTTAACGCAAGCCGAAATACCGTTGGACTGAATACCGCGGACGTATGCGGCGGTCATCTTACCTGCGAGATAAGGATCTTCGGAGAAGTACTCGAAGTTTCTGCCGCAACGAGGGTTACGCTTCATGTTCGTTCCGGGACCGAGCAGTACGTTTACCTTTAAAGCCACAGCTTCTGCACCGAGGCAAGTAGCCATCTCTTCGCCCAATTCGGGGTTCCAAGTGTTTGCCATGGTTGCTGCCGTAGGATAGCAGGTTGCGGGAATACTTCTGTTCAAACCGAGGTGGTCTGCCGCAGCTGCCTGTTTACGGATACCGTGAGGTCCGTCGGAGAGGAACATGCTGGGAATACCGAGCTCGTCGATATTCATGCTTTGCCAGAAGTCCTTACCCGACGTAAGCGACGCTTTTTGTTGAAGCGTCATTTTGTCGATTAATTCTTGATACTTTAACATAATTACCCCTTTGATAAATTTTTTTTGTTTTTGGTTTTGGGTGTTGTGCTCATTCATGCCCCCACCGTACCCAACTCCCGAAGAAGGGCATGGTAAAGGACAGAATACCACATTAATTAAAGAAATTATATCACCTTATTATCATATTGTCAATACCTATTTTTTAATTTATTTCATAATTTTTTATTTTTTGCCTTGACTTGAACGTTTTTTTTGGTATAATAATTAAAAACGGTTGAAAATTAAGATTAAGGAGTTCTTTTTATGTATGATTATTTAATCGTCGGCTCGGGCCTCTACGGCGCTGTGTTCGCTTACGAGGCGAAAAAGCGCGGAAAAAAGTGTTTGGTCATTGAAAAGCGGGACCATGTCGGGGGTAACATCTATACGCAAGACGTAGAAGGCATCAACGTACACCGCTACGGCGCACATATTTTCCATACCTCGGATAAGGAAATTTGGGATTATATCAATCAGTTTGCCACCTTCAATAACTATATCAATCAGCCCGTGGCGAGATATTACGGCGAATGTTATAATTTACCCTTCAACATGAATACGTTTACCAAAATCTGGCCGGACGTATTCACCCCCGCCGAGGCAAAAGCCCGCATCGAAGAGGAGCGCGCCGAATCCTTTGTGGAAAATCCTCAGAATCTGGAAGAGCAGGCAATCAATCTGGTCGGCAAAACCATTTATGAAAAGCTCATCAAGGGCTATACAGGCAAGCAATGGGGCAGGGCATGTACGGAATTACCGCCTTTTATCATCAAGCGCTTGCCCGTGCGCTTTACCTTTGACAACAATTATTTCAACGACCGTTACCAAGGCATTCCCGAAGGCGGTTATACCAAGATAATCGAAAAGATGCTGGAGGGTGTGGAAGTAAAACTCAACTGCGATTTCTTCGACGATAAGCAAAAATTCCTCTCCTGCGCCAAGAAGATTATTTATACGGGCGCCATCGATAAATATTACGATTATCAGTTCGGCGCTTTGGAATCAGAAGCGTGCGCTTTGAAACCGAGGTTCTGGACACGGATAACTTCCAGGGCAACGCCGTGGTCAATTACACGGACGCCGAAACCCCCTTCACCCGCATCATCGAACACAAGCATTTTGAGTTCGGCACCCAGCCTAAAACCGTCATCTCCAAGGAATATTCCTCTACCTGGCAGGTGGGCGACGAGCCCTATTATCCCGTCAACGATGAGAAAAACGGCGCGCTGTTCTTGCAGTATAAGGCGCTTGCGGACCAAGATAAGAACGTCGTATTCGGCGGAAGATTGGGACAGTATAAATATTACGACATGCACCACGTCATCCGCGAAGCCTTGAATTTGGCAAAAGCCGAATTGGAATAAAGAAAAACAAAAAATGAGCCGTAGGGAGAAAATTCCTTACGGCTTTTTTATACTTTAAATTGTATGCTTACAGAGCTTCGTAGTAGTCTGCTCTGAAATTGCCCAGCTCCTGTTCGTGCTTGGGCAGCTCGACGATCATATTTTCAAATACGACGTTGTCCGTACAGCGCATGGCGAGGGTGTATTCCTCTTTATTGGTGACCACGAAGGAAAGTACGTTGCGAATGGCGTAACGGCGCTGGTATTTACCGAAGCAGCGAATGTCGATGTTGTAAAAATCGGGCTGGGAGAACCAGTTGAACCGCGTGAAGCCGAACAGCCAGACAATAAAATAGCCCAATTTATCCTTCAAATTATCCAAGGGCATTTCGCTTAAATCCTTGGTAATGAGCTGACCGCGAATGATTTCGGGCGCAATTTTTTTGAGCTTGATGAGGTCGAACGGGTTGAATGTTTGAATGACGTATTCCCCTTTATAACGACGCAGGATTTTTACCACCGTTTCCACGAAGTTCTTTGCGCCGAAGCAGGCTTTGAGTTCAATTAACAGCGGCACTCTGCCGTCCACAAATTTCAAAAAGTCCGAAAACAGAGGCACGTGCGCGCCTTCCACACCGAGAATGTTGCAATCTTTAATTTCGTCGTATGTATATTTGCCGATTCTGCCCTTCAAGCCGATAAGACGCTCGGCATACTCGTCGTGAAAGACGATGATATGTCCGTCCTTGGTGATGCGAATGTCCAATTCGATGGCGTAGCCGTGACGAATGGCATTCTCTGCAGAAAGCAGAGAATTTTCAGGCATATCCGGCGTATGGTATCCCCTATGCGCTATGGGAACTTTTTTAAGGAAAGAGTTTTCCAGCTTTCTCATAATGGAACGATTGAATCCCCTACGTGTATACTCGGTGCGTTACCGGTGAACATATATTGTAATAAAATATACATTACCGTATTGTCTATTATAACGCCCGAAACGGGAAATGTCAATAAGAAATATGCAAAAATGTCGCCCAAAAGACGACATTTTTACCTTTTTATTTTACGGAATGTACCGCTTTGACTACGGAATTGAGGTATTTTTTCAATTCGGCGTCGGCGTTGGCGCCGTGCTGGGCGATAATTTTGACGATTGCCGAGCCGATGATGACGCCGTCGGTATATTGAGCGATTTTTACGGCGTCCTCTACCGTGGAATCGAATTCCTTACAGATGGGCGTAGCCGTTACCTGCTTGGCGTTCTTCACGGCGCTCTCCAAACCGATATTGAAGGTACCCATGTCCGAGAGAAGATAGACAAAGCCCTCGGCTTGTTGGCAAACCTTTTGAATGCGCTTTTCGGAAACGGGGGCTACCATGTCCAGGACGGCAACGCCGTATTTTTTGGCGATTTCCTTGACCTCGGCGTTCTCCTCAAAGGGAATATCGGGAATGATAATGCCCGCAACGCCTGCCTGCTGACAGCGGGAGAAAAAGCGCTCGTAGCCGTAGAAAAATACGGGATTGGCGTAGGTCATGAAGATGAACGGTACTTTTTTATCAATTTTTTCCAACAGATTGAAAATATCGTCGGGACATACGCCGTTTTGCAGGGCACGCAAGTCGGCCTCCTGAATGAAGTGGCTTTCGGCAATGGGGTCGGAGAAGGGTATGCCGATTTCGATGGCGTCTACGCCGCTCTCTTGTAAAAGTTCAATGTAGCGCTCGGTATCCTGCAAGGTGGGGTCGCCGGCGGTGATGAACGCTACGACGGCTTTTTGTTTTTGCTTTTCAAAGGCGGTTTTTATATCAATCATACAATTCTTCTCCTCTGTAACGGGCAATTGCCGCTACGTCCTTATCACCTCTGCCCGAAACGCATACGATGATGCAGTCCTCGGGGGAGTATTCCTTTGCCACTTTAACGGCGTAGGAGAGTGCGTGCGAGCTTTCGATTGCGGGAATGATGCCTTCTTCACGGGAGACGTATTCAAACGCCTCTACGGCTTCGTCGTCGGTGACGGGAACGTACTGCGCTCTGCCGCTGTCGTACAGCCATGCATGCTCGGGACCGATGCCGGGATAATCCAGACCTGCGGAAATGGAGTATACGGGGGCAATCTGACCGTGGTCGTCCTGGCAGAACAAGGATTTCATGCCGTGGAAGATGCCCGTCTTGCCCGTGGCGATGGTGGCAGCCGTTTCAAAGGTGTCCACCCCTCTGCCCGCCGCCTCACAGCCGATGAGGCGCACGTCCTTATCTTCGATGAAATGATAGAAGGTGCCGATGGAGTTGGAGCCGCCGCCCACGCAAGCGACGACCGCCTTGGGGAGCTTGCCTTCTTTTTCTAAAATTTGCGCCCTTGCCTCTTTGGAAATGCAGGCTTGGAAATCGCGCACGATGACGGGGAAGGGATGGGGACCGACGGCGGAGCCCAGGCAATAGTGCGTGTCCTCCCCTCTGGTAACCCATTCGCCCATACATTCGTTGACGGCGTCTTTGAGCGTTTTTGTACCCGACATAACCGTGTGTACCTTGGCGCCCAATAATTTCATGCGGTAGACGTTGAGCGCTTGGCGCTTGGTGTCCTCCTCACCCATGAATACCTCACAGTCCATGCCTAAAAGCGCCGCCGCCGTGGCGGTGGCTACGCCGTGCTGACCGGCACCCGTTTCGGCGATTAAACGGGTTTTGCCCATTTTCTTTGCCAGGAGCGCCTGACCCAGGGCGTTGTTGATTTTGTGCGAGCCGGTGTGGTTTAAATCTTCACGCTTTAAATAAATTTTTGCGCCGCCGACGGCTTTGGATAATTTTTCTGCATAGTACAGACGGCTGGGTCTGCCGGCGTACTCGTTTAACAGTGTTTGAAATTCCTTGCGGAAGGCTTCGTCGTCCTTGAAGCGGTTATACGCCGCCTCCAATTCTTCGAGCGCATACATCAGCGCTTCGGGAACGTACTGTCCGCCGAATTTTCCGAATCTTCCTTTTGACATAATTTTTTCACCTCTTTTTTAATTTTTTGCCGAGAGGATATAAATAATAAAAAATACCCCCGGCGATTAAAAAGCCAAGGGCGTAAAATCAATTACACGGTGCCACCTTGATTTGGTTTTTTATAAAAACCCTCTTTTCGGGAACAGTCATTCCCTGCGAATATGACGTTTCGCTGTTACGTCGGCGCATTTTACGCCGCCCTCCGCAGTCCATATTGCACGACCTTCTCCTGCGTGGCTTACACCGCTCCACGCTCGCTGAAAGGAAAACCTGTTCGTCTTTTTTCTGCTTCATCGGTTTGTTATATTTTATTCTATCACGCTTTTTTTGGTTTGTCAATGCTTTTTTTAAAAATTTTTTTCCATTTTTTAGCATTGACTTTCCCCGTTTTTTTTGGTATAATATACCTTATGAATAAACTACAATTTTTAAGCGGAAACTCTATTAAAATACTTGCCGCCCTCGCCATGGTGATAGACCACGTGGGGCTGCTTTTCTTCCCCTTTGACCCTGTTTACCGAATGATCGGCAGGCTTGCCCTTCCACTCTTTGCCTATATGATTGCCGAAGGGTGCAAGTACACCAAAAATAAATTGAAATATCTTTTGCTGATGGCGGGAATGGGTACGGTGTGCCAGATTGTGTATTATTTATACAACGGCAGCTTGGATATGTGCATACTGGTCACCTTTTCGCTGTCCATTCTCATCATCTACGCCCTGCAATTCGTTAAAAAATGTACCGATAACGAAAACGGAACGCTGGGTATGGAAATACTCTCTGCCATTCTGCTCGTCGGGGCGTTGGCGTTTGCGTTTGCGTTCTGCGCCCGCTTCAACGTGGATTACGGATTTTTCGGGTGTTTGTTGCCCGTATTCGTTGCGCTTGGGGATACTTTTGCCCCGACCATGCCCAAGAATAACGCAAAAACACAGTCGGAATTGATTACGCTTTTGAAATTGCTGCTGCTCGCCGTGGGACTTTGGCTTTTGGCAAAGGACGTCGATTGGGAGGTGCAGTATTACTCCTTTTTTGCTTTGATTATTCTCTTTTTCTACAATCAAAAACGGGGCAAGTGGCGCATGAAATACTTCTTTTATCTGTTCTATCCCCTGCATCTTGCGGCGTTGCAAGGGCTATATATGTACTTAATGACGCCTATTTCATAATTTAAGGAGTATAATTTATATGGCAAAAGCTACTTCACAGTTTGTATGTAACGAATGCGGCTACGTCAGTCCGCGTTGGCTGGGCAAATGCCCCGCCTGTGAAAAATTCAATACCTTTGTAGAAGAAGTGGTTGCGCCCATGCCCGCATCCAAGGGCATAAAGACGGGGACGAGAGGTAGCGTAAAAGCCATACCTCTGCACGCCGTACAGCAAGAAAAGCTATCACGGGTTGCAAGCGGCATGCAGGAATTTGACAACGTGTTGGGCGGTGGCATCGTGCCCGCTTCCCTGGTGTTAATCGGCGGCGACCCCGGCGTAGGTAAGAGTACGCTGTTGACGCAGATTGCCGCCAATCTTGCCAAAACACAATCGGTTTTGTACGTTTCCGCCGAGGAGAGCTGCGCGCAGGTTAAGCTACGCTGTGAACGGCTGGGCGTTACGGCGGAGAATTTATTTTTATTGAACCAGACCTGCTTGGAGGATATTATCGAGAACATCGGCGAGCATAAATTCGTGGTTATCGACTCCATTCAGGCGGTGTATACCGAGGCGTTGAGCTCTACGGCGGGAAGCGTGGGCCAGGTGAAGGAATGCGCCACTCGCTTAATGCGGCTCGCCAAGGGCATGGGTATTACCTTTTTCATCATCGGACACGTTACCAAGGAGGGTGCGTTGGCAGGTCCTAAGGTGCTGGAGCACGTCATGGACACCGTTCTGTACTTCGAGGGCGAGGGCGCGGAGAACTTTAAAATTTTACGCTCGGTGAAAAACCGCTTTGGGTCGGTACAGGAAGTGGGCGTATTCGAAATGGGCGAACAGGGCGTGCGGGGCATGTCCGATTATCGGGAGCTGTTCCTCTCTCAAGGACGGGGGCAAGCGGCGGGAAGCGCCGTTATGCCTGCGGAAACGGGCAATCGGTGTATGATGGTCGAGGTGCAGAGCCTTGTGGCGAAGACGGCGTACGGAATGCCCAGGCGTATGACGCTCGGCGTGGATTACAATAAGCTGATTGTGCTGCTTGCGGTGTTGGAAAAGCGATGCGGACTGCCCTTCTTTTCTTCGGACGTATATTGCAACGCCGTGGGAGGCATGAAGCTTTCGGAGCCTGCGGCAGATTTGGCTGTGTGCGCTGCGTTGGCGAGCGGCGGCACGGGAAAGGTGTTGGATAAAGACACCGCACTCTTCGGCGAGGTGGGCTTGACGGGCGAGGTAAGAGGCGTGGCGTTTGCCGAACGGCGGGTGAACGAGTGTGTGAAGATGGGCTTTCGGCGGGTGGTCGTACCCATGAAAAACCTGCCTGCGTGTGAAAAATACAGGGGAAAAATTGAAATTGTGGGCGTATCCTACGTCAATCAAATGTTAAAAATATTGGAACTGCGGTAAAATATTATTGCAAAATCCTTGACAGCCGCCCCGCTTTAGGATATAATAATTATAGATAAAGAAAGGGAGTAGTCCTTGGGATGAAAGCAACAAATCCCGACGGTTGAAAAATAACGTCGTGTTTTCATCGGTTTCGTATTTTTTCGGAATGACAAGACTTTCGGTTGTAACGCCGAAAGTCTTTTTGTTTTTTTAATCAATAATACATAATAAAGGAGTGGATTGTTTTGAACTATCACGACAAAAAGCCAGAGGAAGTGTTAAAGGAATTTTCCTGCGACGTAAAAACCGGTCTTTGCACCGACGAGGTTTTGAAGCGGCGCTCAACTTTCGGCGAAAACCGAATGCAGGAAAAGAAAAAGAAGAGCATTGCACGGCGATTTTTGGAACAGTTTATGGACGTAATGATTATTATTTTACTCATTGCGGCCGTTATTTCCTTCATCGTCGCCTGCACGGGCCACGATCCCATGGAATTTTTAGAGCCGGCTTTGATTGTATTCATCGTTATTTTAAACGCCGTTATGGGGGTCATTCAGGAGAGCAAGGCCGAAAAAGCCTTGGACGCTTTGAAGAATATGTCGGCACCCCATGCCCGAGTTTTACGGGATAATCGGGAGCAGATTGTAAACGCTTGGGAGCTGGTTCCGGGGGATATTATTATCCTGGAAGCGGGCGATTTCGTGCCTGCCGACGCAAGGCTTTTGAAGAGCGTGAATTTAAAGAGTGAAGAATCTGCCCTGACGGGTGAATCGGTGCCTGCCGAAAAGGACGCGCAGGCCGAGGTGAGTGAAAACGCCCCCATCGGCGACAGACACACCATGATATTTTCGGGCTGCTCGATTACCTACGGTACGGCGACCGCCGTGGTGACGGGCACGGGCATGCATACCGAAATGGGCAAGATTGCAAATTTACTTGCCGGCGAAAAGGAGAGCAAGACACCCCTGCAACAAAAGCTGTTTCAGCTGGGTAAATACCTCGGCATCGTTGCCCTTTTGGCGTGCGCGGTCATCTTCGGTGTGGGACTGTACAACGGCATTGACGTAATGGATATATTTATGACGGCGGTTTCGCTTGCCGTTTCGGCAATCCCCGAGGGCTTGCCTGCCATTGTTACCATCGTACTCTCCCTGGGCGTTACCCGTATGGTTAAGAAAAACGCCATCATTCGCCGTTTGCCTGCCGTCGAAACGCTGGGCAGCGCCTCGGTTATCTGTTCGGATAAGACGGGTACGCTGACGCAGAACAGAATGACCCTGGTGAAGCTGTACGCCGACGGAAAACAACCCGGCGAGTGCAACGGAAATTACGACCAAGAAGAACAACAATTACTGACCTACGCCACCCTCTGCTGTGACGGGTCGATTGCCTTTGAGGGCGAAAAAGTAACGCACATCGGCGACCCGACAGAAACCGCCATCGTGTTTGCGGCGCATCAGGCTGGATATAAAAAGGACGAACTCAACGTAAAATACCCTCGCATTGCCGCGCTGCCCTTTGATTCGGACAGAAAATTGATGAGTACGGTCAACGTCATTGACGGAAAAAAGATCGTCATCGTCAAGGGGGCTTTTGACGTTATGGCAACGCGCTGCATAAACGGCGACCTCGAACGCGCAAAGGAGATCAATCAACAGATGAGCGCCTCTGCCCTGCGCGTGCTTGCGGTGGGCATGAAGGAAATTTCCGAGCTTTCCGACCAGCCGACGAGCGAGGAACTGGAAAACGGACTGACCTTTATGGGGCTTGTGGGCATGATTGACCCGCCCCGTCCCGAAGCAAAGAAAGCCGTTGCCGTCTGCCGAGAGGCGGGCATTCAACCCGTGATGATTACGGGCGACCATATCGTAACTGCTTCGGCGATTGCAAGAGAACTGGGCATTTTACAGGACGGAGATTTGGCAATTACGGGCGCCGAGCTGGATAAAATGAGCGAGGCGGAATTGGACGCCGCCGTGCGCAATATTTCGGTATACGCACGCGTTTCGCCCGAGAATAAAATCCGCATCGTAAAGGCTTGGCAAAAGAAGGGCGAAGTGGTATCCATGACCGGCGACGGCGTCAACGACGCACCGGCGTTGAAGGCGGCGGATATCGGCTGCGCCATGGGTATTACGGGCACGGACGTTGCCAAGGGTGCGTCGGATATGACCTTGACCGACGACAACTTCGCAACTATCGTGGACGCCGTGGAAGAGGGCAGAAGCATCTATGCGAATATTAAAAAGGTCGTGGGCTTTTTGCTGGGAACCAATATCAGCGAAATTATCGTGGTATTTTTAGCCATGATACTCTGGCATCAATCCCCCTTCCTCTCCATTCAACTGCTGTGGATTAATCTGATTACCGACTCCCTCCCCGCCATCGCCTTGGGCATGGAGCCACCCGAAGCCGACGTAATGCGGCATAAACCCAAGCCCAAAAACGAGAGCTTGTTCGCAAACGGCTACGGCATACAGATTGTGTTGCAGGGCTGTATGTTTGCGGCGCTGACACTGTGCGGCTTTATGCTGGGTAAAATTCTGGGCGGAAATCTTGAAAGCGGCAGAACGCTGGCGTTTATGGTGCTTGCCTGCTCGCAGACCGTGCACGCTTACAATATGCGTTCGGAAAAATCGCTGCTTAAAATTAAGGCACTCGGCAATAAAACGCTCAACCTCGTAACCGTCATCTCCGTCCTTTTAATTGCCTTCGTGCTCTTCGTACCCGGGGTGAACGCGGTGTTCGGCATGACGTATTTGCCTTATTACTGTTACCTCATCGGACTGGGATTTACCTTTGTGCCCGTGCTCCTTATGGAAGCGGCAAAGCGCTTGGGGCTCATTAAAAACAAGAACTAAAATAATATAGAGAAAAAGTATAAACGCCGCAGGCATGGTGCCTGCGGCGTTTGTGTTTATCACTCCGCCAAACGGAGCTTGAAATCCTTCATAATCTTCATTTCAATGCGGGAAATCTGCACTAGCGATACCCCTATCTGCTTTGCCACTTCGCTCTGCGTCATGTCACGAAAATACCGAAGCACGATGATTTTACGCTCGCGCTCGGGCAGACTTTCAATCGCCGTGTGCAGCTGCAGGTGTTCTATCATTTCTTCCTGCGTGTCCTTGACGGGCAGGCGGTCGATGAGCTCCTGCGTCTTTTCGTCCTTATACTCGCTATGCTCGTGAATGGATAAGGGCATTTTGCAGGAATCGAGCGCAAAGACCACGTCTGCCTCGCTCATCTCAAAAAACTCGGCAACGGTTTTGAGCTTGGGCTGTTCGCCGTGCGAGATGGAATAGTTCTCGATAAAGGCGTTGATGTCCTTTGCCGTGCGTTTGAGCGCGCGGGAAACTTTAATGGCTCCGTCGTCACGCATGAAGCGTTTGATTTCGCCCGCAATCATGGGTACGGCATAGGTTGAAAGGCGCACGCCGAACTCCTCGTTGAAGCCGTTCAACGCCTTTAAAAAGCCGATGGATGCAAGCTGCATTAAATCGTCGTACTCCACGCCCTTTTTTAAGTAGCGTTTGACGATACATTTTAAAAGCGAGGTGTTTTCAACGAGTAAAACTTCTTTTGCGCGCTTGTCCCCCTGCTTTGCCAGACGGAGGTACTGGAGAGTTGTCTGTTCATCAAGCATTTTCCTTATCTACCGATCCTATTGCCTTGCGCATGGAGATGCAAGTGCCCCTGCCTAAGGCGGATTCCACTTTAAAATCCGACATGAACGTTTGCATAATGGTGAAGCCCATGCCCGAGCGTTCCTCGTCTGCAAGCGTGGTGTAGAAGGGCTTTACCGCCTCTTCAACGTCGGCAATGCCTTTGCCGCGGTCAAGGATTTTAATATGTAAAAATTTGTCTTCAATGGAGCATTTCAGCTCGATGACGCCACCCCTTCCGCCGTAGGCGTGGACGATGCAGTTGGTAACCGCCTCGGATACCGCCGTCTTAATATCCGAAAGCTCGCTCAGCGACGGCTCTAAAGGCAGCGCAAACAGCGCAACGACGTTGCGGGCAAAGAGTTCGTTCTGTGAGATGGCGTCAAATTCTAAACGCATATGATTGTTCATAAAGTTAATTCTCCTTGTTACAGTTTTGGAATGAGCGTATAAATACCGCTCACGGCAAGTACCTTATCGGCAGTGAAATTCGGGCTCTCTATGTACATTGACATACCGTAACGCTGTATCTTTTTATACCGCCCGATTAAAAAACCAATGCCCGTGGAATCCATAAAGGACACGTTTGCCAGGTTGACGATTACCTTTTGCGCCATGGCGTGATTTTCAATGCTCTCGTCGACCTCTCGACGCACGTAATTTACCGAACATTCGTCGATTTCTCCCTCTAAATAGATGTATAATACCTCGCCAAGCGCACGGGACGTTACTTTCATATCCTGTTCCCTCCTGATTGTACTGCCTATAAGTTTAAAGCAAAAAGCGCAAAAAATATTGTAAAAATAGCAAAAAGAAGGGCAAAAAAAGACGAAAAAATTTTTTTATATTTTTTTTGAAAACAAATAAAAAATGCTTGACTTTTCATGGATTATATAATAAAATATACAAGCGTTGTGTGAGGAACCCAAAACGGGTTCGTACATTTCACGGGCCTTTAGCTCAGTTGGTTAGAGCGGTCGGCTCATAACCGATTGGTCCGCGGTTCAAGTCCGTGAAGGCCCACCATGCAATCTCTTTAATATCTTTTTTATGGCCCAATAGCTCAGTTGGTTAGAGCGCCAGCCTGTCACGCTGGAGGTCGACGGTTCGAGCCCGTTTTGGGTCGCCAGATTTGCCCTTGGTAACGAGGGCAATCTTTGTGCCTTGGTAACTCAGTTGGTAGAG
>JAFVZP010000055.1 GCA_017508105.1 Clostridia bacterium | reverse complement strand
TTTCGTTAGTCTTTTAAGTTTTCTAAAAATTATAAAATTACTCAAAAATAGCAAATGCTTGCTGTAATACCTTTTCGTCGATGGGCACCTCCAAAAGCTCTAAATTGCTCTTGATGTGTTCGGTCTTTTTGCTACCCAACAAAACCGAGGTGACGCCTTTTTCTCTGTATAAAAATTGCAGTGCAATCGCCATATACGCCTTCATATCCCCGTCTACGAGCTTTAGGAGCTTTTTAATCTTCATTGCCAGGGGGATATTCAGCCATATCTTCTTATCCAACACTCTGGGCGTAAACAAGCCCTTACCCAAGCCAAAGCGCACCAAAACCGCTATGCCTCTCTCGGCGGCGAGCTGAATGTTCTTCTGATTGCTGCGGTCAGCGAGGTTATAGTTCAACTGAATGACGTCAAAATCACCGCTCAAAATACATCTCGTGGCGAGTGCGCCGTCAATGGAAGCGCCCAGTTTTTTTATTTTTCCTTCTCTGCGTGCGTCCTGCATGGCAGCAAGCGTTTCGCCATTGTCCAAAACGGCTTTGGAGCCCGGTCCAAAATGTATCTGCATAACGTCGATGCAGTCCGTATTCAACAGCTTTAAGCTGTTGTCAATCGAGCGTCTTACCGCATTATACGAAAAATCGTAATACGTGCCCGGTTCTTTGTTATGTTCGCCGCACTTACTCGTAAGCACGTATTCGTTGCGGCGGGAAGAGATGAACTTACCGATACGCTCTTCGCTTCTATGATAGGCGCTTGCCGTATCAATGAGGTTGATGCCGAGGTCAAGCACGGTATTCAATACCTCGCCCGCCTCGCTTTCGTCGGGGCGCGCCGTATCCTTGCCGATACCCCAGTTTCTGCCGATTTCCAGTCCGCCAAAGCCGACAAAAGTGACGTCCCGTTCCAAACGGTCGCTCGTTCTTAATTCTAAACCTTTCATATTTTTTACTCCTTGGATGAATTGATTTTTATATCGCTGAATTGCGCGAGGGTCAGCTTCTTTTTGCTGTGCGAGCAAACGGCAAGTCCCAAATGAACTTTTTTAGATAAAGAACACTCAAATTGGCAGTACTCTTTCCAGTTGATTCCGTCCGTACCCACGTACGCCGTAAAACAGTCGTTTTCTCTCACGAGCTTGAACCACGCGTCGGGATAGTTCACGGGATACATAGGGGGTTGACTTGCGAAGTCGTCGGGATAGACGGCTACGCTTTTGCCGCCGCCCGTAAGCCGATACTGAAACTCATATCCGCCGTTGTTGTTGTGCCGTTTTGCATTGTCGGGGAATGCCAGAAAGCCGACGTGTGCACTTCCGCCGTCGAGCGATTCCCTCGCCATCAAACACGCCTTTGCGTACAAATCGGATTTTTCAAAGGAGTGAATGCGCGCCTCGATGCTGAAATCGCCCACCGTGGGCACCGAATAGAACATACATTCATCGCTTTTACCCCAAATATCGTTGCCGCCTGCCCGAATGAATACCGACTGGTCGGCTTTGATGCACGCGCCTCTTTCCTTTGCGCCAATCCAGTTGGATTGAAAGTTTTTTACTGTATTTTCGAATAATTGATTATCCATATATATTGCACTCGCTCCCTTATAAGGTATTATATTTATTATAACTGTTTTAAAGTAAAATGTCAATATGCAAATTAAAAATTGAATCTCACTTTCAGTCAATAACTTTCATTGCGGCAAGCTCCTTCTGCCCTCAATTCCTATCATAAACGCGTAGCTGTAAAAACAAAAAAAACCGCCGAGAGTGGCGGTTCTTTGTTTTTTTTGGTGAAGATGATAGGACTTGCGCCTTTAGCGGCGCGCCCCGGTAAACAGTCCACCGGACTGTTTGGTTGACTTTTCAAATAATCAAAAAGCTGAAACTCGTTTTCAGTCAACAACTTGCCTCGCGGCAAGTTCCTCCCACCCTCAAGTCCTATCATAAACGCGTAGCTGTAAAAACAAAAAAACCGCCGAGAGTGGCGGTTCTTTGTTTTTTGGTGAAGATGATAGGACTTGAACCTACGACCTCTACCATGTCAAGGTAGCGCTCTAACCAACTGAGCTACACCTTCAAGTGTACAACGCTACTATTTAACCATATTTTTTTAAAAATGTCAATGCTTTTTCGGCGTATAATTAAAAAAATACTGCCCGATTGTTCAATAAAATCAAACGCCGTTTGCTTGACATAAAATGTTAAAAAGCCGACATAACTTTGTTGACAATCAGCGTTCAAAATGATATAATCAAAAGTAAAAGAAAATATCCCTTGGAGATTGATTTTATGAAGCATACAGACATCAAAGTACTTTTTTCCAACCCTACAAGCTACGTAGATACCACGGTCGTGGTATGCGGTTGGGTGCGCACCGCGCGTGATTCCAAAACCGTTTCCTTCGTGGAGCTCAACGACGGTACTTGTTTAAAAAATCTCCAGCTCATCATTGATAAAGAAAAAGTGGACGTAGACGCCATCAAGGGTGCCATGGTCGTCGGCGCATCCTTGTGCGTAGAGGGTAAATTCATCGTATCCGAAAAGAACGGCTATGAAATGCAGACCCAAAGCATCACCGTATTGGGCGAATGTCCGCAGGACTATCCCCTGCAAAAAAAGCGCCACACCTTGGAGTTTTTGCGCACCATACCCCATTTGAGAGTGCGTGCGAGATACTTTGAGGCGGTCTTTGCGGTCAGACACCAGCTCTCCCTCGCCATTCACGAATATTTCCACAAAAACAACTATAAATACGTGCATGCCCCCATCATTACGGGCAGCGACTGCGAGGGCTCGGGTGAAATGTTCAGAGTAACCACCCAACCTTGGAACGCAAAATACGACAAGGAAGGGGAGTACTTTGCCGAGGACTTCTTCGGCAAAAAGGCAGGCTTAACCGTTTCCGCACAGCTCGAAGGGGAGATGGCGGCAATGGGCTTGGGTAAAATTTATACCTTCGGTCCCACCTTCCGCGCCGAGCACAGCAACACCACCCGTCACCTGTCGGAGTTCTGGCACGTTGAACCCGAGGTCTGCTTTGCGGAAATTGACGACATCATTGAAATTGCCGAAGATTTCATCAAGAGCATCATTCAAAACGTATTGCAAAACTGCCCCGAAGAAATGGAGTTCTTCAATCAGTGGGTAGAAAAGGGCTTAATCGAAAAGCTCAACCACGTATTAAAGAGCGATTTCGTCAAGTTGGACTACACCGACGCCGTTGAAATTTTGAAACAATCGGGCAAGGAGTTCAAATATACCGTGGAGTGGGGCTGCGATTTACAGACCGAACACGAGAAATATTTAACCGAAGAACACTTCAAAAAGCCCGTATTCATCGTCAATTATCCCGCCGACATCAAGGCGTTCTACATGAAGCAAAACGCCGACGGCAAGACCGTTGCGGCAACCGACCTCTTGGTGCCCGGCATCGGCGAAATCATCGGTTGCAGCGAGAGAGAATGGGACTATGAAAAGTTGAAGAACGCCATGTTGAAGCGGGGCATGCCCTTGGAATCCTACCAAGAATACTTGGATACGAGAAAATTCGGCAGCGTACCGCACAGCGGCTTCGGCTTGGGCTTTGACAGAATGCTGATGTACGTCACGGGCGTGCAGAACATTCGCGACACCCTGCTCTTCCCCCGCACCGTGGGCAATTTATAATCAAGAATTTTTTATCAGCGAGGCATTATGAGTAAAGTCATCGTACCCCAAGGGTATCAATCGGCGCTCGGCATGTACGATACCCAAACGGCAATCAGCATGCTCAAGCGCACCTTTGAAGAAAAGCTGTGCTTGGCGCTCAATTTAAAGCGTGTATCCGCCCCCTTATTCGTCGACCCCACGACGGGCATGAACGACGATTTAAGCGGCGTAGAGCGTGCCGTAGCCTTCGACATCAAGGAAACCGGTCAAACGGCGGTGGTCGTGCATTCGCTCGCCAAATGGAAGCGCATGGCGCTCCATGCCTATCATTTCTCGGCAGGCGAGGGATTGTATACCGATATGAACGCCATTCGCCGTGACGAGGAGATGGATAATCTTCATTCCATCTATACCGACCAATGGGATTGGGAAAAGATTATCACGCCCAAGACGCGCAATATCGAATATTTAAAGACGGTCGTCAAGTGCATCGTGGGTGCTATCTGCGAAACGCTCGACGTGTTGAAATGCCGTTATCCCCAGCTCAACGTCCGCTTGGAGCGGGAGGTTACCTTCGTTACCTCGCAGGAATTGGAGGATATGTACCCCGATAAAACGGGCAAGGAGCGCGAAAACCTCTTCTTGAAAGAACATAAAACGGTATTCATCATGCAAATCGGCGGAAAATTGCGTTCGGGCAAACCGCACGACAACCGTGCGCCCGACTACGACGATTGGTCGTTGAACGGCGACATCATGTTCTGGAACGAGCTCTTGGACTGCGCCTTTGAAATTTCGTCCATGGGCATCCGTGTCGATGAAAAGAGCTTGGACGCTCAATTAAAGGCAGCGGGGGCGGACGACCGCCGCACGCTTCCCTTCCACCGTCAGCTGTTAGAGGGCAAATTGCCCTTGACCATGGGCGGCGGTATCGGTCAATCCCGTCTGTCCATGCTGCTTTTAGGTAAGGCGCACATCGGCGAGGTGCAGGTCTCCCTTTGGGATGACGACACCAAGCGCATCTGCAAAGAAAACGGCATCGTACTTCTTTAAATTCATTAGCCCCTGCAAAAATTTGCAAGGGGCTTTTTTGATGCTTTATGTGCTTGTAACTCGGGCATGGGTACGGTTAATTTAAAAATATTCAATTAAAAATAGTCAAAAATATTTTCTTTATAATATTGACTTATGATAGGAATTTTGTTATAATATCTTTTAGAGATTTTCAAGCATTTTGTTTTCGGAGGTGAGGTTTTATGTTCAAAAAGGGGTTCGATAACGCAAAGTACCTTCTCTTACAGTCGGAAAAGATTCAAGAGCGCATCAACGCCTTTGGCGATAAGCTCTATCTTGAATTCGGCGGGAAGTTATTCGACGACTATCACGCCTCGAGAGTATTGCCCGGCTTTGAACCGGACAGCAAAATCAAAATGCTCTTAAACCTCAAGGACATCGCCGAAATTCTCGTCGTTATCAGCGCAAACGACATTGAAAAGAACAAATACAGAAGCGATATCGGCATCACCTACGACGCCGACGTCATTCGTTTGATTGATATTTTCAAGAGCAAGGGGTTATACGTATCCAGCGTCGTCATGACCATGTACCACCCCCAACCCAGCGTGGACGCCTTCGTGCAACGCTTGGAAAATTTAGGCATCAGGGTATTCAAGCACTATCCCATCGCCGGCTATCCCTCGGACCTGCAAACCATCGTCAGCGAAGAGGGCTACGGTAAAAACGAATACGTCCCCACCTCCCGCCGTTTGGTGGTAGTCACTGCACCGGGCCCCGGCAGCGGAAAAATGGCAACCTGTCTTTCCCAGCTCTATCACGAAAATTTAAGGGGCGTCAAAGCCGGCTACGCCAAGTTTGAAACCTTCCCCGTCTGGAATTTACCTCTCTCTCACCCCGTCAACGTAGCCTATGAGGCAGCCACCGCCGATTTAAACGACGTCAACATGATTGATCCCTTCCATTTTGAGGCATACAATCAGCTCGCCGTCAACTACAACCGCGACGTGGAAATTTTCCCCGTGGTCAACGCCATGTGCGAGAAAATTTTAGGCTATTCTCCCTATAAATCTCCCACCGATATGGGCGTCAATATGGCAGGCTTTTGTATCTTCGACGACGAGGCCTGTCGCACCGCTTCCAAGCAAGAGATTATCCGTCGGTATTTTACCGCTTTAAACGACGTGCGCAAGGGCAGAGCCAACAAAGAGGTCATCTCCAAAATTGAACTGTTGATGAGCAAAACCGACGTTACGGTAGAGGACAGAAAGGTGGTCAAATTCGCCGAGGACAAAGCCCTGCAAACGGGCAATCCCGCCTGCGCCATTGAGCTGTTGGACGGCTCTGTCATTACGGGAAAAACGGGCAATTTAATCGGTGCGGCGGCAGCATGCCTGTTAAACGCACTCAAAACCTTGGGCGGAATTAACGATAAAATCGAATTGCTCTCTCCCTCGGTTATCGAGCCGATACAGCACTTAAAAGTCAATCATATGGGGGCAGTCAATCCGAGGTTGCACACCGACGAGGTGCTGATGGCGCTCTCCATTTGCGCCGTTACCAACTCCACGGCAAAATTGGCGGTTGAACAGCTCTCCAAGCTGAAAAACTGTCAGGTACACTCCACGGTGGTGTTATCTCCGGCGGATGAAAAAATGCTCAAAGCCCTCGGCATGAACGTAACCTGCAAAGCGTAACTACATACTTGAACTTGTAAAAAAACGAACCTTGATTTCTCATCAAGGTTCGTTTTATTTTTATTTGGCAGGGTACGCCGCTATTAATACAATTAAGAAATAATCTTATATTCCATAAATATAAAAACCTTTATAGAATTTTTTAACAACATAAAACCATTCTACTTAGTTTTTCCATTTTTTATTTCTTGATTTGCTTTTTAACCGTTCATCTCGCTTTTTCTAGGTTTTCTACAATATTTCTTCATACTTTTCTTAGAAGCACCAAACTCTAGATAATTTTTTCTTGCTTCATTTAATGACATTTTATTACAATCATCATACTCATTTGGATCATCAAATTCGTTATTATCTTCCCAAAAACATACAGGACATATATCATACATTCCTTCATAATCAAGTGTATAATATCCACAGCATGGACATTTATATTTTTTTACGAATTTTGCAGA
>JAFVZP010000007.1 GCA_017508105.1 Clostridia bacterium | reverse complement strand
AGAAAAACAGCCGAAAACAAGTCAAAATGGCTTATTTTCGGCTGTTTTTTGGTCGAAGTGACAGGACTCGAACCTGCGATCTCATCGTCCCGAACGATGCGCGATACCACCTTCGCTACACCTCGATGTGGTAAAAATATTTGATTTTTTTTGTAAGTGGTCAAACATGTGGTCAGACCGAGGAATTAATGATTTTTCGACATTCGGGAGAGCCGAAAAAGTCAGTGTTTTCAAGGGTTTTCGGCTCTTCTCGAAAATTCTACGCCGAGCGTGGTGATTGAGACCCGAACCAAGCGCGCTACCAAACTGCGCTACGCCTCGGTGTATCGAAAGCCTACTCATTATATCAAATGCTTTTGTTTTTAGCAAGTATTTTAATCGCTCAAAAATTAAAAATCACATCAAAAAAGTCGCTTTGGTTTATCAGCGACTTTTTCAACGTATTATAATTCTGCAATAGCTTCCACTTCCGCCAAAACGTTTTTGGGCAGGGCTTTTACCGCCACGCAGCTTCTTGCCGGTTTGGATACGAAATACTGCTCGTATACGGCGTTGAATGCGGCAAAATCGTTCATATCCGCCAAGAAACATACGGTTTTAACCACTTTTTCCATGCAAGAACCGCTTGCCTTCAATACTGCGGAGATATTCTTGCAAATTTGATGGGTCTGCGCCGCAATGCCTTCGGCTTCCACGCAGCCGTTTGCGGGATTGATGGGGATTTGTCCCGAGGTAAACACCAAATTGCCCGTAACAATTGCCTGTGAATAGGGTCCGATGGCGGCGGGTGCGTCGTCGGTATGTATTTTTTTCATAACAGTAGCTCCTTAATATATTTTATACGTTCACTAAATTAAATCCGTTGGCCTGTAAGGTCTTTTTAATCTCTTTGATATGCTCAAAATTTCTCGTTTCAACGACCAATCTCAAGAAACAGCCGTTGACTGCGCTGCCTTCGTTGGCTCTCTCGTGGTGCACGCCCGTAACGTTTCCGCCGCAGCTTGCGATGATAGAGGATACGTGTACCAACTGACCGGGTTTATCCAACAGCTCAACGGTCAAGGTGCATTTTCTGCCCGACATCAGAAGACCTCTGGAAATGACTCTGGATAAAATGGTAACGTCGATGTTTCCGCCCGAAACCACGCAGCAAACCTTTTTACCCTGAAGCTCGGGAATTTTATTAAACAGAACGGCGGCAACCGAAACGGCGCCTGCGCCCTCCGAAACCATTTTCTGCGTTTCCATGAGGCTTAAAATCGCCGCAGAAATCTCGTCGTCGTTAACGGTAACAATCTTCTCCACGTATTTTTTGCACAGCGAATAGGTCAATTCTCCGGGCTGTTTTACGGCAATGCCGTCGGCAATGGTTGCAACAGAGGGGAGGGTGACGGGTGCGTTTTGCTCCATGGATTGCTCCATGCTCGGTGCGCCTGCCGCCTGTACGCCGTATACCTTGATATTGGGATTGAGTGCTTTAAGGGCGTACGCCACGCCGGAGATAAGTCCGCCTCCGCCCACGGGCACGACCACAGCGTCCACGTCGGGGAGTTGGTTTAAAATTTCCAGACCGATGGTGCCCTGTCCGGCAATGACGTCCTCGTCGTCAAAGGGGTGAATGAAGGAATAACCGTATGTATCCCGCAAGCGCAACGCCTCGGTGTAGGCGTCGTCGTAAACGCCGGAAACCAAGCAGATTTCCGCCCCGTACGAACGGGTGGCTTCCACCTTGGAGATGGGT
>JAFVZP010000054.1 GCA_017508105.1 Clostridia bacterium | reverse complement strand
GGACGGCGACGAGCTCATTTTGAACGAGGTCGAGGACGACGAAATTGCCGACGCGGTATTCCAGATGTATCTGGACGGCTGTGAAGAATACGCCGACGACGAAGAATAATTTTAAAAAGGAACGGAGCAACCGTTCCTTTTTTCTTATCGTTCAACTCTTTTTTATGTAAATATTTTTCACACCCTTTTCAAACAGCTCGTTTTCGTAAAATTCCCGCATCTTTAAATGCGTGTCATAACTTTCGTCGTTATAATCGGCAACGGGATAATGATAATCCGCCAGCATTTTTGCAAGGGCGTAGGGTACGCATTTTTCTTCGTAATATTCTATCAAGCTTTCTATCTTTAACATAAGCTCTTCTTTAAAATCGTCTATTTCGCAGCATTTTACTTTCCGCCGCAGCTTGCCTTGCAGATACTGTTTTAAGGCTTTGTTGCAGACATGGTCATATTCTTTCAGCTCTTCGCCACGTTCTCTGTTGCCGTTTAAAAGTACGTTACCGGCAAACAGCAAGCGTGCCAACACCTTTTCTTCTCTCGCAGTTAAATTGAATATCATACCTTTCTCCTGATCTTATCATTTGCTTTTCACAAAATAAGCTATTTTAAAGCAAGCAATTAGCTATTTGAATGTAAAAATATTATATCATTATTGCATAGCTAATGTCCAGCTAAATAAAGGTCTTTATTTGTCGAAAAAAGAGAGTGTATGTCGAATTCGAGAGAGTTTCAAAGAGTTTTTCAGGAATTGACGGAAGAAATGGGTTGTAAAAGATCGGAAATCCCCAAAATTCTTGGAATTGAATATGGCGTATTTACTGCTATAACGGAGTATGGTAAAATACCCAAACCCGTTATCTTAATGCGGATAGCGGATTATTTTAACGTTTCTATAGAATATTTATTGGGTAAAACCGAACAAGAATATTTTGAAAAAGCCGCACGTCCCACAACCTTTCACGAACGTTTTAAACAGCTGCGAGAGAGGTATCAAATGACGGAATATGCGGTGGCGCAAAAGTTGCATATATCCACAAGTTATACAACCGCATGGAGAAAGAAAAATTACATTCCGTCTTTGGAGAATCTTACAGTCCTTTCCGAAATTTTTAAAACATCAATCGATTATCTTTTAGGCAGAACGGACGATATGTAAAAAGGAGGCATGATTGCCTCCTTTTATTTATTCGATAATTTATTTTTCTTTAGACGTGGGTGGGGTTAGGGTTTCTTTCAAAGAAGTCAGTAATCCTGCAACGTTCTGAATTTCGCTGGGAACGATAATTTTGGTGCTCTGTCCGTTTGCCAAAACTTTCAACGCCTCGTATCCCTGCAAGGTAACGTATGCGGCGTCGGGGTTGGCGGTATTAATAAGTTCAATCGCCTTTGCCTTACCCTCTGCCTCTTGAATTAAGGCTTCCTTTTCGGCGGAAGCCCTTAAAATTCTGGCTTCTTTTTCCGCTTGCGCACGCAATATTTTAGATTCTTTTTCACCTTCGGCAACGAGGACGCTGGCTTTCTTTTCACCCTCGGCTTTCAGAATTTGCTCACGGCGTTCACGCTCGGCACGCATTTGTTTTTCCATGGCATCCTGAATATCTTTGGGTGGAAGAATATTCTTCAATTCTATACGATTAATTTTAATGCCCCAAGGGTCGGTGGCTTCGTCCACGATTAAGCGCATTTTATTATTCACGGTATCGCGTGAGGTCAGCGTTTCGTCCAGTTCCATTTCGCCCACGATATTACGCAGAGTAGTTGCCGTTAAATTTTCAATCGCCGCCAAGGGATTTTCCACGCCGTAGGTGTAGAGCTTGGGGTCGGTTATCTGGCTGTAAACAACGGTATCAATTTGCATGGTAACGTTGTCCTTTGTGATTACCGGTTGGGGTTTAAAGTCCAATACCTGTTCTTTCAAGCTGATGGGTGGACTGCATTTGTCTACCAAGGGGATAATTATATGTATACCCGTGGATAGGGTTTTGTAATATTTTCCCAGTCTTTCCACGACGATTGCGGTGGATTGACGCACCACTTTGACGCCGAGAATGACGATGATCAGCGTCAATACGAGCAATACGATTAAACCAATTAAAAAGGGCATAAATTTTTCTCCTTATTTAAATATTTTTTATTTTATTTTTTCCACAACCAATTTATTGCCGTCCATGGCAACGATTCGCACAATTTCTCCGGCGGCAATGTTTTCGCCGTTATGCGAGCGTACGCTCCAAATAACGCCGTTTAGCACCACCGTGCCCAAAGCATCGAAAGTTACGTTGGAAATTAGTCGGGCTTGCCTGTCTTTAAATGTCTCCGCATTGGTTTCGTTCTGCGTTTTCAACAGTAATTTTTTCGCCAAAGGACGAAAAGCAAACAGACAGATGACGCTTACGGCAATAAAGGCAAGCAACTGCCAATACCAGTCGATTATTTCAAAACAGCTTAAAATCAACGCCACCAAGCCGCCTGCTAAAAACCAAACGCTGGTAAGCGACGGGCTGGCAATTTCCACGCCGATGCTCGCGACGCATACGGCAACCCAAATCCAAAACATGTATGACATTTTTTCTCCTCCTTTTCCCACGTGGGATTCAATCTATATATATTATATCACCGCCGTATACAGATGTCAACGCTAAAAAATATAATTTTTTCGGCGCAAAACGCAAACTTTTTCTCTATTTTTATAAAAAACGATTGTCAAACATCGGAAAATATGTTAAAATACCACTTGCTAAAAAAATTCACACCCTTATCGTCGCTGTAATCCGTGCTTCGTAAATCTTATTTTTCATGCGGAGTAACTTACAGGTCAAACCGTGCGAAAGGGGAGGTAAAACGGAGGAATTTTAGTATGGCAGTTATTTCTATTAAACAACTTTTGGAAGCAGGCGTTCACTTCGGTCATCAAACCCGTAAATGGAACCCCAAGATGAAGCCCTATATCTTCGCAGCTCGTAACGACATTCACATCATCGACTTACAGCTCACCGTACAGTACGTTGAAGCAGCTTACAACTTCATCGTAGAACAGGCTAAACAGGGCAAGAGCGTGCTCTTCGTCGGCACCAAAAAGCAAGCGCAAACGGCAATCAAGGAAGAAGCTGAGCGCTGCGGTATGCACTATGTAAACTCCCGTTGGTTGGGCGGCTGCCTCACCAACTTCAAAACCATGCGCTCCCGCGTAGAGAGATTGGAACAGCTCGAAAGAATGGAAGAGAGCGGTGAATTCGATCTTCTCCCCAAGAAGGAAGTTACCCTCTTGAAGAAAGAAATGGGCAAGCTGCAGGCAAACCTCGGCGGTATCAAGAAGATGAGAGGTCTCCCCGGCGTTATGTTCGTCGTTGACCCCCACAACGAAGACATTGCCGTAGCCGAAGCAAGAAAGCTCAACATTCCCATCGTTGCAATCACCGATACCAACTGTGATCCCGACCTCATCGACTACGTAATCCCCGGCAATGACGACGCTATCCGCGCTATCAAGCTCATTTCGTCCGTCATGGCAAACGCAGTTATCGAAGCAAACCAGGGCGAAGAAGCCCTCTTGGCAGCTACCGCTCCCGCAGCTGAACCCACCTCCATCGAAGAAGTGGCAGCACAGGCAGAAGAAGCACAGGCTGAATAATTCAATATTAAATCGTTATAAGGAGAAAGAAAATTATGGCATTTACGGCTAAAGACGTTATGGCGCTCCGCGAAAAGACCGGCGCCGGCATGATGGATTGCAAAAAAGCATTGACCGACGCAGACGGCGATATGGAAAAAGCAAGCGAGCTTCTCCGTGAAAGAGGCATCGCAAAGGCTGAAAAGAAGGCTTCCCGTATTGCTGCGGAAGGCGTTGTTTTGGGCTATGTAGAAGGCAAAACGGGCGTACTCGTAGAAGTAAACTGCGAATCCGACTTTGTTGCCAACGGTCCTAAGTTCAAGGATTTGGTAATGAGCGTTGCAAAGCACATCGCAGCAAATCAACCCGCAACCGTAGAAGAGCTCTTGGCGCAGGAATTTGAAGCAGGCAAGACCGTAGAAACCTTCGTTAAAGAACAGGTTGCCGTTATCGGTGAAAAAATCTCCATCAGAAGATTTGCAATCAAGAACTCCGACGGCTACCTCACCACCTACATCCACCTCGGCGGCAAGATGGGCGTTCTCTTGGACGTAGCTTGCGACGAAGCTACCGATTTGATTAAGGAAGTAGCACACGACGTTACCTTGCAAATCGCATTCACCAAGCCCGCTTACCTCGCACAGGAAGACGTAGAAGCCGACAAGGTTGAAAAGGAAAAGGAAATCTTGAAGGAACAGGCAATCAACGCAGGCAAGCCCGCCGCTATCGCAGAAAAGATGGTTATGGGCGGTCTCAAGAAGTTCTACGCTGAAAACTGCTTGATGGAACAGGCGTTCATCAAGGACGACAAGAAGACCATCTCCGCTTTGGTTAAGGGCGCAGGCTCCAACATGTCGCTCAACGGCTTCGTATTCTTCGTTATGGGCGAAGGCTTGGAAAAGAAGAACGAAGACCTCTCCGCTGAAGTTGCAAAGCAAGTTGCTGAAATGAAGAAGTAATTTCTCATAGCATTATCTGAAAAAAATTGAACCCCCGTTCAGAAATTCCTGAACGGGGGTTATTTTTATTCATTTTTCAACACGCAACCTGTTAGCGCACTACCTTTTCAAAGTCCGAGGCGGGGTGCTTGCAGATGGGGCAGATGAAATCCTCGGGCAGCTCTTCGGCTTCGTGCTCGTAGCCGCAAATCGTACACACCCAAACGGTCTTGGAACCTGTTTTCGCCTTGGGCGCGGGCTTGATGTTTTTGTGGTAATAGGCGTAGGTGCAGGAGGGCACGTCGGACAAAATTTTTCCGTCCGTTACGTCGGCGATGAACAGATAATGCGTACCCATGTCCAAAACCTCGGTGATATCGGCGCAGAGGTATGCATTGGTGCCTTGGGAAATGTATTCACAGCCGTTGGGCGACATATAGTGTGCGGTAAAGCCGGAAAATTTATCCACGTCCCGTCCGCTCTGGAAGCCGAAGCGTTCAAATATCTCGAACTTTGCGTCCTCGCTCAAAACGGATACGGTGAATTTTTTGCTTTGGAGCATCATCTCTGCGGTGTAATTGCTCTTATTCACGGCAACCGAAATGCGGTTGGGCGTAGCGGTAATCTGCGTTACCGTATTCACGATACAGCCGTTGTCCTTATCTCCCACCACGGTGGTCAGTACGAATAAGCCGTAGCTCAGTTTTTGCATTGTCTTTTCGTCCATACTATCTCCTTATATGCTCGCCGAATTGCCTATGATTTATTGTTTTGCAATCAGCTTCAAAATTATTCTGTCCTTGGGCATGGTCGCGTCCTTTTCGTCTGCTTCGCCCGTTTCTTCGGTTGTTTTGAATGCGGCTAAATCCAGGGTCGCAAAGTAATCCTCGGGCGTTTCCGCACGGCGGATTTGCTGCAGCGAACCGTCTTCCTTCAAAAGCAGCTCGGCAGAACGCAATTTTCCGTTGTAGTTATAGCCCATGGCAAACCCGTGCGCACCCGCGTCGTGAATTACCAAATAATCCCCGATGTCAATTTTGGGCAATGCACGGTCCACGGCAAACTTATCGTTGTTCTCGCACAGACCGCCCGTTACGTCGTACACCTGGTCGCAGGGCAAATCTTCCTTACCCAACACAGTGATGTGATGGTATGCCTTGTACATGGCAGGGCGCATGAGGTTGGCGGCGCAGGCGTCCACACCGATGTATTCCTTCCAGATATGCTTTTCGTGAATGGCTTTGGTTACCAAATGCCCGTAGGGCGCAAGCATGAATCTTCCCAGCTCGGTGAAAATTGCCACGTCGTCCATGCCGGCGGGAACCAAAATTTCTTCATACGCCTGTCTGACGCCCTCGCCGATGACGAAGATGTCGTTGTCGCTCTGCTCGGGACGGTAGGCGATGCCCACGCCGCCCGAAAGATTGATAAAGGCAATGTGCACGTCCAGCTCTTCTTTGAGCTCCACGGCAAGGCGGAACAAAATGCTCGCCAGCTTGGGGTAATACCCGTTGTCGGTGGTATTGCTTGCGAGGAATGCGTGAATACCGAAATGCTTTACGCCGTATTCCTTGAGCTTGGCAAAGGCAATTTTCATCTGTTCCTTGGTCATGCCGTACTTTGCGTCTCTGGGCGTATCCATAATGGCGTTGTTCAGGGTAAAATCCCCACCGGGGTTATACCGGCAGCACATGGTCTCCGCAAAGGGCGCAATGCCTTTAAAATAATCAATATGCGTCAGGTCGTCGAAATTGATAATGGCGTTGAGCTCTCTTGCAAGGCGGAAATCGGCTTCGGGCGTAACGTTGGAGGAGAACATAATCTCCTGTCCCGAAAACCCAACGGTATCCGAGAGCATGAGCTCGGTGAGGGACGAGCAGTCCGCACCGCAGCCCTCTTCCTTCAATATTTTTAATAAAAATGGATTGGGCGTTGCCTTTACGGCAAAATATTCCTTAAATCCCTTATTCCACGCGAAGGCTTGCTTTAACTTGCGCGCGTTTTCGCGTATGCCCTTTTCGTCGTAAATATGAAAGGGGGTGGGGTAGGTTTTTACAATTTCTTCAATCTGTTCTTTGGTAACAAAGGGCTTTTTTTCCATACTTCAACCTTTTTTCCTGTGGTAGATTTTTGTTTATCCTTATTTTAACACAAACTTTTTAAATATACAAGGTTTTTTATAATATTTTTTGCTATGTTTTTGTCTGCGTTTTTTGCCTGCTGCAAAAACGGTTGACTGTTTTATTGCTCGGTGGTACAATACTAATCGAGAAATATATAAAAAGGAGAACTGCCGTGAAGCGCGCCATACAAAGCTTTATCGCAAACTTCAATCCAAGAGGCCTGCAAGTGCTGTTTATGGGCTGCGTTACGGGCTTTTTGGTCGGGGTAATCGTAACCTTTTACAACATTCTCGCCTCCATCGGCGAGGGGTTCGCATCCAACGCCTACGCCTATATCCGCACGCATTGGTTTTTAATTCCGCTCCTTCTGGCAGTGCTGGCCGGGTCGGCGTTCATCGTGGGCGTCGCCGTCAAGCTCGCTCCCATGCTGCGCGGCAGCGGTATCCCGCAAACCGAGGGCGTGGCGCGGGGTATCTTTAAAATCAAGTGGTTTTCCCTGCTTTGCAGTAAATTCGCTCTATCCCTCGCTTGCATCTTTTTGGGCCTGTGCGCCGGCGGAGAGGGCCCGAGCATTCAAATGGGCGGCGCTCTCGGCTACGGCTCGTCCAAGCTGTTCTCCCGTATGGATATGCTGCGCAGATACCAGGTAACGGGCGGTGCGTGCGCAGGCCTTGCCGTGGCGTTCAACGCGCCCTTAACGGGCATGGCGTTCGCCTTTGAGGAAACGCATAAAAAATTCTCCCCCGAGGTGTTCATCTGCGCCTTTTCCTCGGTCGTAACGGGGGTGCTCACCCGCAACTTAATCCGCGCAGGGCTGGGGTTTTCCACGTCGGCAGCCTTCACGTCCTTCGCCTTCCTTTCCCTGCCGTACACGGCGTACGGCTACCTCGTCCTGGCGGCGCTCGCCGTTTCTCTGCTCGGGGTGGGGTTCTATTATCTGACCTTTCTCTTGGACAAGCTCGTCAAAGAAAAGCTGACCTTTGCCAAAAACACGGGTAAAATGCTCCTGCCTTTCTTGCTTGCGGGGGTGTTTGGACTCATCACCGTTTACGCCACAGGTGGGGGGCATGCCCTAATCGAAGCGCTCGGAACGCTCGGCGGTACGAGAGAGATGGCGGTGGAGCAGGCGTTCTTTCTGGGTTTGGGCGGAACCATCGCTCTGGCACTGGTGTTCAAACTCATTTTAACCCTGTTGAATATTGCCTGCGGCGTACCCTGCGGGGTGTTTATCCCCATGCTTGCCGTAGGAGCGGCGGCGGGTGCGCTCTGCTCGCTGTTTTGCACCGAGTTCTTGGGCATGGACCCTTCGTACAGCGATATTATGACCTTTATTTGCATGGCTGCGTTCTTCACTTGCGTGGTGCGCGCGCCCATCACGGGCATCGTCATGGTGTTCGAGCTGACGTGGAGCTTTACCGCGCTTTTACCCGTCGTCGTGGGCGTCGCCATCGGCTATATGGTCGGCGAAATTGCCCGCACCCAACCCATCTACGAGGTGCTCCTGGAGCAGCAAACATCTGAAAAGGAACAAACCGAGGTCAAGCAAGTGCTTTCCTTTACACTCCCCGTCCGCGCGCAAGGCATTGTGGACGGCTTGGCAATCAAGGACGTGCTCTGGCCGACGGGCGCAATGGTAAAGGGCATACTTCGCGGGGAAGAACGGGTTACGCCCACCGCCGAAACCTTGCTTTTAGCCGAGGACATCATCACCGTAGAGGTGCAGACCTCAGACGGCGAGGGAGTGGAAAAGGAGCTCAACCTGCTCACGGGCAACAAATAAAACAACGCAATAAAAAATTACGGCGAGGGGCAAAGCAGACCGTGCGGCGCACCCCTCGCCCTTTTTTCATATTTCGCACTCTTTTTTCATACATTGAAAGAAAAGGATTGAGGAAATAAGGCATGGGACTTTGGCAGGAAATCTACGCTCAATTAAACGACGGTGAGGGGGCAAGCGCGCGGGACGCCTTTGCGCTTTGTTATACCGTTTGGTCGGGCAAGGGGGGATACTTTCAAAACGTAAAGAGCTTGGGCTCGTTCTCCAAGCAAGAGGTGGTTTTGTATGCCAATCGGGGCAGTATCCGCATCTCGGGTGAAAATTTTACCGTAGCCAAGTATCTGGAGCACGACGTACTCATACGGGGCAATATCCGCTCCATTACGCGGGAGGACGCATGAAAACTTGGCTATTATACCGTTTTACGGTCAGGGGGTTGTATCCCGAGGGTGCAGTTTTCAAGCTCAAACGGGCGCAAATTCCTCTCTTTGCCCTGCAAAAAACCGATAAAACCACCCTGCAAGTGTGCGTAGAGAGGAAATATCGCAAAAAAGTCTTTACAATTTTAAACAATTCGTGTTATAATATTCTTAAAGTGGAGTATTATGGGTTCAGCCGCGCCTTGCATTGGCTCAAAACCCGTCTGGGTCTTATCATCGGCGCAGGCGTATTCGCCTGTCTTTGCGCGCTGTCCAATCTCTTTGTCCTGCGTATAGAAGTGGTGGGAACGGGAAATTATTACCAACGGGAAATTCTTTCTCTTTTATCCGCCAACGGCGTGGGCGTGGGGCGGACGTATTCCGCAAATATAACTCCGACTCTCACGGCGCAAATCCTCGCGCTTGAAAACGTCAGCTTTTGCTCGCTCAAAAAAACGGGCAGCACCCTGCGCGTCGAGGTGCAAACCTCTCCCTCCGCCTCGCTCGCCCAAGCGGGTGCGCTTCTCTCCCCGGCAGACGGAAGGGTATACTCACTCACCGTCGTCAAGGGCACGCCCAACGTGCAGGAAGGGGACGAGGTGGTAAAAGATCAGCTTCTCGTGGGTACGGCGGATACGGAAGGTCAAGAAATCGTCATGGCAAGCGTGCAAATTTTATGTCGCTATGCCGAACGGGTAGCGCCACAGCAGGCGCAAGCCGCCCTTGCGCAAGCGCTTTTGGCGGTGCAAGCCACCGAGGGTGCGGAAATTCTGGACGCGGGGAAAATTACGCCCGACGGCGAGGCATGTATCATCGAGTTATCCTACCTCGTCACCAAAAAGTTAAATATGTGAACTAAAAATCATTAAAATACATACAGCTCTTATAGTTTGGAGGAACAGTTTTACGGCACAATTCAAAGGCGCAGTGGACACGTCTGGCGTGGAAGAACTGCAAAAAATACTCGGAAATTTCGATGAAAATTTAAACAGCATCACCCGTGAAATCGGTATTTCGGCACGGGTAGAGGGCGTAAAAATCGTGTTGGAAGGCGAAGAAGCGGACGTAGCCTTGGGCATGGACGTGCTCGGCGGGCTTTTGGATATCATTCGCAGCGGCGAATCCATTGACAAGAGCCGCATCGTCTACTGCATCGAGCTTGCAAGGGAAGGCAGAGCCAAGGACATCGGCTCACTCATGTCGGGCGTGGTGGCAATCACCGCCCGCGGCAAGCAGATTAAATGCAAAACGCTCGGTCAAAAGCAGTACGTCGACGCCGCCAAGAAAAATACCGTCGTCTTTGGCGTGGGCCCTGCGGGTACGGGCAAAACCTACCTCGCCGTGTGCTTGGCGGTGGCGGCGCTCAAAAGCAAGCAGGTGGAAAAAATCATTCTCACCCGTCCCGCCGTGGAAGCGGGCGAAAAGCTCGGCTTTCTGCCGGGGGATTTGCAAAACAAGGTAGACCCTTATCTGCGTCCGCTGTACGACGCGCTGCAAGAGCTGTTGGGCTTGGAGAATTACGCAAAGTACATGGAGCGCGGAGTCATTGAAATTGCGCCCTTGGCGTATATGCGCGGCAGAACGCTGTCCAACGCCTTCATCATTTTGGACGAGGCGCAAAACACCACCAAGGAACAGATGAAAATGTTTTTAACCCGTATGGGCGAGGGCAGCCGCATGATGATTACGGGCGACTTGACCCAAATCGACCTGCCCGAAGGCAAGCGCAGCGGGCTGTCGCATGCGGTTAAAATTTTGAAAAACGTAGAAGATATCGCCGTCTGCCGACTGACGGACAAGGACGTGGTGCGCCACGCTCTGGTCATGCAAATCATTCGGGCATACGAGCGTGACAGCGAAAAAACGAACGCAATTGCGGGAGGTGACAACAAATGACAATGGGCGAAGAAAGAGCCTTTACGGGCGGCATGCTCGCCAAGAGCATTTTCAATTTTGTCTGCAACTATTTTTTATTGTTGGCGATTGCTCTTTTCATGGTTTTTTTAAAGCAGGGGGGCGATTACGCCGATTACCTTGCAAAGAATCTTCCCGTGCTGTTTTTTACCGCCGGCTGTCTTTTCCTCCTGCTTTGGATTATCTATCTCTATTATTTTTTTGAAAAGAAATTCTTCCTCGCGGAAATGAAGAACATCTGGCTGATATTTTTAATTTTGGACGTGTGTATTCTTCTCGCCTTTTTCATGGGCAACTACGTCGACGTATACGCCCGACCGGTGGCGCTGTTGGCGCTGCTGGCGCTCTTTTTAATCGGCTACCGCGACGCCATCTTTTTAAACATCGTCTTTGCGGTTACCATGTTCATTTTGGACGTATTCGTCGAATACGACGTGTACGTTGCCACGGGCGTTACCAACGGAATGTTCCCGTCCTTCATGCTCACGTTTATCGCCGGCACGTTTGCCGTATTCATCGGTAAATCGGCAAAAACCCGCAATCAGATCCTGGGCACGGGGGCTATCATCGCTCTGCCCACGCTGGCGATTATCTTCCTTTTAAAAATTTCCGATTATGCCAACTTTGCGGACATGGATACCCTCTTATCCCTGTTGTTCGGTTTTGGCGGCAGCCTGTTTTCGGCAGTCTTTTTGTTGGCGTTTTTACCTATCTTTGAAAACATGTTCAGCGTTTTAACGGTCTTCCGCCTGCGTGAGCTCACCGCACCCGAGTCCAAGCTCTTAAAGCGGCTCATCTCGGAAGCGAGGGGCACCTTCAACCATTCCATGACCGTAGCCCAGCTTGCAGAAAGCTGCGCCTCTGCGCTTGGGGAAAACGTAGAGCTCGCCCGTGCGGCGGCGTATTATCACGACGTGGGCAAGCTGCGCCAGCCCGACTTTTTCACCGAAAACCAGACCGACCACAATTTACACGACGAGCTTACTCCCGAGCTTTCGGCAGACATCATTCGTTCGCACACCAAGGACGGCTACCATTTAATCACGGCGTACCACCTGCCCAAATTCTTTGCCGAGGTGGCAACCGAACACCACGGCACCCTGCCCATCAAATATTTTTACGCCAAGGCACTCAGAATGTCCGACGGCGAAATCAACGTGGAAAACTATTCCTACCAAGGCCCCAAGCCCAAGAGCAAGATAGCCGCCATCATCATGATTGCCGACGCTTGCGAGGCGGCAACCCGTTCACTCACCGACCGCTCGGTTGAAAACGTAGAACGCGCCGTGCACGCCATCATTCAGGAGCGCATGGACTTAAACCAATTCAGCGAATGTCAAATTACCATGAACGATCTGACCGTCATCAAGCAAACGCTCATCAGCGCCTTGACGGGGCTATACCACCACCGCATTAAATATCCCGACCTGCGCTTCTCCCGCAGCGGCGTAGAGGACAAAGGGGGGAAGGTCAATGATTGACGCTTTCACTTTTTATACGGATCCCGACGACGTGCGCTCCGCCCACTGCAAGGTAGAGCCCTTACAGGCGGCGTTTTGTAATTTTCTTGAAGGCGACGTACCCGTTGCCGTCGAAGTGGTGTTTTTAGACGAGGAGCAAATGCGCGAGCTCAACGCCCAAAGCCGCGGCGTGGACGCCGTCACCGACGTGTTGAGCTTTCCCTCGCTCAATTTAACCCCCCAAACGCCCTTAAAGGGCAAAGATTTCCCCTTGGGCAAGGACGAGGAGGGCAACCTCTTTCTCGGGTCCATCGTTCTGTGTGAAGGGCGGGCGAGAGAGCAGGCGGCTCAGTTCGGTCATTCCTACGAGCGGGAATTGCATTACTTATTGGTACACGGCGTGCTGCATTGCTTGGGTTACGACCATATCCAAGAGGCAGACAAAGCGCAAATGCGCTCGGCAGAGGAAGCGGTGCTTTCCGCCGTGGGTATTACGAGAGAAACAGACGAGGTATAGAAAAGTATGAAGAGCGGATACGTTGCCGTCATCGGCAAATCCAACGCAGGCAAGAGCACGCTCATCAACGTGCTGGTGGGGGAAAAGGTTTCCATCGTGTCCCCCAAGCCGCAGACCACGCGCGACAGAATTCTGGGCGTTTTAACCAAGGAAGAATACCAAATCGTATTCGTGGACACGCCCGGTCTTTATAAGGCGCACAACAACCTCTCCGAGATGATGATGCGCACGGCAGACACCAGCGCCAAGGGCGTAGACGTTATTTTGTACGTCCTCGACGGGCACGAGCGCGTTTCGGAGGAGGACGCCCGTTTAATCGCCAAGTATAAGAAATTGGACGTACCCATGCTCGTGGCGTTCACCAAAACGGACATCATGCCGTCCGAAAAAATCCCCGAACGGCTGTTGGCTCTCTCGCAAATGGGCGTAGATACGGACATGTACCCCATCTCCGCGCGAAAAGGCAGGGGTATTTCGGCACTGGAAAAGGCGCTCGTTTCCCTGTTGCCCGAGGGTGAAAAATGCTTTGAAGAGGACATCGTTTCGGACAGAAGCGAACGCTTCATGATCTCGGAAATCATGCGTGAAAAAATCCTCCTGAAGTTCGATAAGGAAATTCCGCACGGCGTGGCGGTGGTCGTGCATACCTTCCGCCTGCAGGAAAACGGCGTATACGAGGTCAGCCTGGACATCGTCTGCGAAAAGCCCAACCATAAGTCCATTTTAATCGGCAAGCAGGGCAGAGCCATTAAGGAAGTCTCCTCGTTCGCTCGTCAGGACATGGAAAAATTTTTGGGCAAAAAGGTATTTTTAACCACCTACATCAAGGTCAAGGAGGATTGGCGCAACCGTCCCTCGCTCATGCGTGAGTTCGGCTACGACGAATCCTTGGAGTAAAAATTTTCAAGAATAGCCCGCGCGCTTTTGCGCATACTCTCTTTTGAAGAAAAGGAGGGTAGCATGCACCGAAAAAGCTACGATGACGAGGCGGCTGAAATCGCCTGGAAGCTCTTTCAGAAGACGGGCAATATGAGCTATTACATGCTGTATAAGCAGCTTAGAAGATAATCAAGCAGAGCACCACAATCCACCCGTTGAGAGAAAATCCAAATGGAAATAAAATGCAACGCCCTCGTGCTGCGGGCGGTAGATTATAAGGAAAACGATAAATTATTGACGCTGTTCACGGCGGACAGAGGCAAGCTCACCGCCGTTTGCAGGGGTGTAAAAAAGGCGTCGGCAAAGTTAAAGTTTGCTGCACAGCCTTTTTGTTTTGCCGAATACGTGCTCGCCGAGCGCGCGGGTCGGCATACCGTCATCTCGGCGTTTTTGCACGACGGGTTTTACCCCCTGCGAGAGGATATTCAAAAGTTTTACGCCGCATCTTCGGTGCTGGAAGTCTGCAATCTGTTGCAGCCCGAGGGTATGGAAGGGGGTGCGCTGTTCTTCCACGCCGTGCAAACGCTCGGCAAAATGTGCCAAGAATCCGAGGGCGGTCTGCTCGTGGAGTTTTTATTAAACGCCCTCGCCCTTGCGGGCTATCCCTTACGGCTGGACGGTTGCGCAAAGTGCGGAAACGCCATCAAAAGCCGCAGTCGGTTCAGCTTTGACACCGCTTGCTTTTACTGCGACGAGTGCTCAAGCGAAAATTGCGCGCCCGTCAGTGAGGTTACCTACCGCACGCTGCGCATTGCGGCAAAGGCAGAGGAAGGGGAGTTGGAAGCGGACGGCGTGAAGCGCGCGTTGCGGCTGTTGAAGGAGTATTTTTCGCAAAAAATAGAAAGCAAAGGGGAGAGTTTATCCGAATATATTCGGTTGTTATGAGTAAAAAAGCCCGATTTTATGCTTAAAAAATAAAAAATATTCGCAAAACCCCGTTCAAAGGCTTGAAATTTACGGCATTTTATATTACAATATAAAAGATAAAAAGAAATTTTTATAAAAAAGTTTTGATTAAGAATTCAATTTTTTAGGAGGAATCAACACATGGCAAAAAAGTATTGCTACCTTTTTTCCGAAGGTAATGCATCAATGAGAGAAATCCTCGGCGGTAAGGGCGCAAACCTTGCAGAAATGACCAAAATCGGTCTGCCCGTACCCCAAGGCTTTACCGTTTCCACCGAAGCCTGCACCCAGTACTATGAAGACGGCAGAAAAATCAACGACGATATCCAAGCCGAAATCATGGAAAGCATCGTTAAGATGGAAGAAGTTTGCGGCAAGAAGTTCGGCGACAAGGAAAACCCCTTGCTCGTATCCGTACGTTCGGGCGCAAGAGCTTCCATGCCCGGTATGATGGACACCATCTTGAACCTCGGTTTGAACGAAGAAGTAGTTGAAGCTATCTCTGCAAAATCCGGCAACCCCCGTTGGGCTTGGGACTGCTATAGAAGATTTATCCAAATGTATTCCGACGTCGTTATGGAAGTCGGCAAAAAATACTTTGAAGAACTCATCGACGAAATGAAGGCTAAGAAGGGCGTAAAGCAGGACGTTGAACTCACCGCTGACGATTTGAAAGAATTGGCTAT
>JAFVZP010000053.1 GCA_017508105.1 Clostridia bacterium | reverse complement strand
CGCTGTTTGACACATCCAAGCGCTATCTACCCGAAAACGTATTAAACACCGTGCATTTGAAAAAAATGCAGGCAGACGATTTTAAGCTGCCGCTCAAGGGTAAAAAAGCCAAGGTCATTCGCATCTTTCCCGACAATATTGCAACCAAGTGCGTCGTTCGTGCGGTGGAAAGCCGTGACGGGGACGTACAGTTAAAGGGTACCGACCTGTTAAAATTGGCGGTGGTGGAACGCCACAAGGGCACGGGCAATATCGGCAAGGGCTTATTGGAAGGCTACGGCTTGAAGGGCGGCTGTTTGGGTATCACCGTTGCGCACGATTCGCACAACGTTATTTTACTCGGCGACAACAACGAGGATATGGCGGCTGCAGCCAACCGTTTGGCTGAAATCGGCGGCGGTATGCTCATCGCCCAAGGCGGTCACTGTGAGAGTGTAACGCTGGATATCGGCGGTTTGATGAGCTCCAAGGATGCCAAAACCTTGGAAGCGCAATCCCGCGCGCTCATTGAAAAAGCGTACGCTATGGGCGTAGACAGAAAATTAGAGGCGTTTATGTCCTTGGCGTTCCTGTCGTTGGCGGTAATTCCGGACATCAAACTGCTGGATACGGGCTTATTCGACGTTACAAAATTTTCCTTTACCGACATCAACGCAGAGGAGTAGTCATAAATAATACTATGAGCAATGAAAAAAAGACGCTGGTGATTGCCAGCGGTAATCAACATAAAATTCAGGAAATTTCTCAAATTTTTCCCGAATATAACGTAATTTCCCAACGGGAAATGGGCTTTAACGGCGACGTAGAGGAAACGGGCGCAACCTTTTTGGAAAACGCAATTATCAAGGCGCAGACGGTCTGTAACAGCCTCAATATGCCCATCCTTGCCGACGACAGCGGTCTGTGCGTCAACGCCTTAGGAGGCGAGCCGGGCGTATTCAGCGCACGCTATGCGGGCGAGCACGGCAACGACGCAAAAAACCGTGAGCATCTTTTAAAAAACTTACAGGGCATAGAGGACAGAAGCGCCTATTTTGAATGCGCCATGGCATTGGTTATTCCCAACCACCCGCCCGTTACGGTCAGCGGCAGAACGTACGGCAAAATTTTAGAGGCCGAATGCGGTGCAGGTGGGTTTGGCTACGACCCTATCTTTTTCAGCGACGATTTGCAAAAATCCTTCGGCGAGGCAACGAGTCAGGAAAAGAACGGCGTTTCCCACCGTTTTCGTGCGCTCATGCAGCTGAAAGAGCTTTTAAACGAGGTGTTGTAGCGTGAAAACGGCGGTTGTGCTTTCGGATACGCACGGGAATACGGTGTTTTTAGAAAAATTGTTTCCCTTGTTTAGAGAAAACGACTATATCATTCATTTGGGCGACGGAAACAGGGATATGAGCGAGGTTTTCAAAGCCTTTCCCGAAAAGACCTTCGTGTGTCAGGGGAATTGCGATTTTCCTACGGAATTTTCCCAATCGGAATGGGAATTGGAGATAGAAAACTGTAAAATTTTTTGCACGCACGGGCACCGTTACGGTGTAAAAAGCGGTTTAAACGGCTTAAAGCAAGAGGCGATGCAGCGTGGCTGTCAGGTGGCGCTATACGGGCATACCCACTGCGCCGAGGTGGAAAAGGACGAGGATATCCTTATTTGCAATCCCGGCAACGGAAAGCGGTATTCGGTCAATCCCTCGTACGGGTATCTGGTCGTCAATCAGGGGAAGGCGACCTTCACCGTCGTGCCCGTCTTGCCGTAAAAAATAAAAGAGCGTAGGATTTTACTCTTACGCTCAAATTTTTTATACTTTGCTTCGAGAAAGCAGGTAATAGCTCACCGCAAAGACGATGATATTTAAAAGATATACGAAGGGGATTAAAAGATAGGTAATTGCCGAGATACCGTCCGTGAATTTAATATCGGCAATTAAATCGACGGCAACCAATAAAATAAAGGTGGTAATAAATAAAATAATGCCGTTGTATATGGAAGAATTATTCTTCAAACGCTTACAGCACGGTCTGTATTTTGCAAAACACAGAGCGCCACAGACTGCAGGCGGTACGCAGGCAATGACGAGCATGGTGATTAAGTACCAAAGCTCCAGCTGTAATTTTTCTCTGAAAATGACAGCCAAAAAGGTTTCTGCCATGGCTACGGCAAAGAAAATGAGCGAGGCTTTCAATAAAGTCAAGCCCTTATTGAAGAAATTTTCGGGTAAATCCTTTTTTTGCACGGCGCCACCGGCGGTCCAAATACGCAATCCGTCGTAGCGTGCCTGTTCTTCCACGTCCTGAAAATTGATTTTTGTAGAGCTGAAGGGGACTGTTATCTCTTCATAGCGTACAACCTCTTCTTCGGGCTGTACGTTGTTGACGGGGGCTGGGGGTACGTTTGTATCCGTAGGCAAAACGGGAGTGGGGGGCGCCGTTTGAGGTTCTTCCAAGGCTACCGCAGCAGGAGCTTCTTCCGTTGTCTGCGTTTTGATGGTTTTTTGATATAATTTTGATAAAATATCTTTATAATTGCGCTCTTCTTCGCTGCGGGTTAAAAACAGCGGAATAGAGCCTTTATCTTCGGTATTTTCAATTGGTTGCGTTACAATATTCTCTTGCGGCGCAATATTCTCCTGTACGGGCTGTGCGGTTGGTTCAATTGGTAAAACGGGCGCTTCGGGAATAGCGGATGGAGATTCTTCCACCTCGTGGACGATGGGGGTGCGAGAGGTTGCTTGCCGTAAAATTCTGAAATCCAATTTATCGGGCGCAGGCTGGGAAAAATCGAAGTCGTTTTGAGAAATCAGGCTGTCAATGATGGTACGGGAGTATTCCCATTCCGCCTGATTTTTTTCTGCAACTTTTCTTCCTTCTTCCGTCAAGGAAAAATACCGCCGTCTGCCGCCGTTGGACACACCGCCCCAATATGCCCGCACGTAGCCCTGCGTTTCCAAGCGCTTCAAGGCGCTGTAAAGGGTGGGCTGTTTTAAGGAATACTGTCCGTGTGATTTTTGTTCAATTTCATTGATGATATCGTAACCGTATCTGTCGCTTTCGTACAGCGTGCGTAAAATAATGGTATTGATATGTCCTCGAATGAGGTCGGCGCTGATGGAATTTTTCTTTTGTGCTTCCTCGTTTTCCGCGTTCTCCGTCGAAGAATTTTCATCAGACGGCGCCATAAGGGATTGCTCGTTTTCGTCCGTTTCTTCTTCGGGGAAGGGTAAATCCTTATATTCTTCCTGCATGTTTTCAATACGCTCCCTAAAAATTGCTTTCATTATACAGCATTTGCAAATAAATGTCAATAGTTTTTTCAAAAATTAAGTACTATGTCTGACATAATGGCTGTGTTTTTTATATTATAAATATAAAATAGGTCAATCGGTTGACATTTTTTTTAATTTGGCTATAATAAGAGTATGGAAAAATTTTACAGTTGCACCTTACAATTTCCCACCAGATACGCCGATTTTAACTTTCAGGACAGACTGAAGCTTTCCTCATTTTTAAACTTTATGCAGGAGGCTGCCGGTATCAGCGGCAATGAACTGGGTTGCGGTTCTCATTATTTATGGCCGAGGGGATTGGGCTTTATTTTAACGCACAACTATTTGGAATTGTATAAAGATGTTGAGCCTGAAGAACTTCTCACGGTAAAAACTTTTCCCTTGCAGCCCAAGCACGTGGTCATCGAGCGGCAGTATGAATTTTATAATCCCGCGGGCGAAAAGCTTGCGGCGGCGACATCCCGCTGGTGTATTATTGATTTTAAACAGAATAAATTTTTGCCGATTTCCGCCTTGGAAGGGCAGGATTTTTCCCGATATACTTCCGAGAAGTCCATTGATTTTAATGCTTGGAAATTGCCCCGTTTTTCTTCAGAGGGATTGACGCCGTCTTATACGGTAAAAATCGGTATTGCCGATTGCGACCATTATAAGCACGTCAATAATATCCGCTATGCCGATTTTTGCATGAATTGTTTTTCCTTGCAGGAGCTGGAGTCCCGTCGGATAAAATCCTTTCAAATCAACTACGAGGAGCAGTGCGTAGAAGGGGAAGAGCTCTCTTTTTATCGCATCGAACAATCGCCTGACGAATATTATATTTTCGGTTGCAAGGCAAACGGAAAGAGGTTTATGGGTGCAAAAATAGCGTTTTCTTGATTGATGTCAAGTACTATGTCTAACATAAACCGATAAAAAGAGGAATTTTTATGAAAAAAAGTATAAAAGCAACCACTGCGCTTGCCCCCGTACCCGTAGTAATGGTGTCTTGCGGAGACGGAAAAGAGTCCAATATCATCACGCTCGCTTGGGTGGGAACGGTCAATTCCGAACCGCCTATTCTCAGCATTTCTGTACGTTACGGCAGACATTCCTATCCCATCATAAAAGAAAGGGGGGAATTTACCGTCAATTTAGTCAGCCGCGATTTGGTGGAATCCACCGATATTTGCGGTGTAATTTCCGGCAAAGACGAGGATAAATTCGATTTTTGTCATTTCACCAAGGGCGAGGGCGTTGCCGTGCGTGCTCCGTATATTGAGGAATGCCCCGTTGCCTTGGAGTGCAAAGTTGTAAAACAGGTGGATTTTGGTACGCACGCCGTATTTTTCGGTGAAATTTTAAACGTCATCGCCGATGAACAGTACGTCAACGAACACGGCACTCTTTTTCTTCCCGAAGGCTTATTGGCTGCTTATTCAGGCGGTAAATACGTTACCACGGGCGAGGCGCTCGGCTCTTACGGCTTTACTGCCAAAAAAATACAGCGCAAAAAATAATATTTTTTAATCCAAACTTTTCCACGGTTTGGATTTTCTTTTATCCCCGTTTTTGCAAGTCGTTTTGAGTTTATGCGTTTTTTCTTAAAAAATATGCAAATATGCGATATAAATAAGAATAAATGAATAAAAACAATTAAAACAATTAAAAAATAATGAAAATTTTGTATAAAATTGAAGCTTATTTACTTGACAGCCTTGGGGGTATAGTGATATAATTTATCGAAATGTAATCAAGCGTAAGGCTTGGCGAGCGTTGCTCATTTTAAAACAGGTAAAAAATTTAACTTTTTGAGGTATAAAATTTTATGGAAAAACAGATGGCAAACAAGAAAAACATCAAAAAAGTCGTTTTGGCTTACTCCGGCGGTTTGGACACTTCCATTATCATTCCTTGGCTCAAGGAAAATTACAATAACTGCGAAGTTATCGCCGTTTCGGGCGACGTAGGTCAGGGCACCGAGCTCGACGGTTTGGAAGAAAAAGCCAAGAAAACGGGCGCATCCAAGCTGTACGTTCTCGATCTGAAAAAGGAATTCATCGAAGACTATATCTATCCTACCATGCAAGCCAACGCAAAATATGAGGATAAATATCTTTTGGGTACCTCTTTTGCCCGTCCCGTCATCGCCAAGAGAATCGTGGAAATCGCTCTGCAAGAGGGCGCCGACGCAATCTGCCACGGCTGTACGGGTAAGGGTAACGACCAGGTTCGTTTTGAATTGACCATCAAGGCGTTTGCTCCCGAAATGACCATCATTGCCCCTTGGAGAATTTGGGACATTAAGAGCCGTGAAGAGGAGATTGAATACGCAGAAGCGCACAATATCCCCTTAAAAATCAACAGAGAAACCAACTATTCCAAGGATAATAACCTCTGGCACTTGTCCCACGAGGGTTTGGATTTAGAGGATCCCGCCAACGAGCCTATGTACGAAAAGGAAGGCTTTTTGGAAATGGGCGTATCGCCTTTGCAGGCGCCCGATGCTCCCGCATACGTTACCATTCACTTTGAAAAGGGTATTCCCACGGCAATCGACGGCAAGGAAATGGGCGCCGTAGAGCTTTTGGAAACGCTCAATAAAATCGGCGGTGAAAACGGCGTGGGCTTGGTCGACATGGTAGAAAACCGTTTGGTCGGCATGAAGAGTCGTGGCGTATACGAAACTCCCGGCGGTGCAATCTTGTACGAAGCGCACCAGAACCTTGAAATGATTTGTCTTGACAAGGCAACTGCGCACTATAAACAGCTCGTTGCGGTTAAATTCGGTGAAATCGTCTATGACGGTCAGTGGTTTACCCCTTTGAGAGAGGCTTTGCAGGCGTTCATTGAAAAGACGCAGGAAACCGTAACCGGCGACGCCAAGCTCAAGCTCTACAAGGGCAACATCATCAATGCAGGCGTTACTTCGCCTTACTCCCTGTACAGCGAGGACATTGCAACCTTTGAGGACGACGGCGGTGCATACAGCCAGCAGGATGCCGCAGGCTTTATCAACTGCTTTGGCTTGCCCATCAAAGTCAAGGCAATGCTGGATGCAAAAAAATTAAAATAATTCATAAGCTTTACAATGTATAACGTATTTATAGACGGAAAAGAGGGCACGACGGGCTTACAGATTTTTGAACGCTTGGGCAAGCGAGAGGATATAAAAATCATCTCACTTCCCGAAGAACTAAGAAAGGACCCCGCCGCCCGTAAAGAGGCAATCAACGCCTCGGACGTAACCTTTTTATGCCTGCCCGACGGGGCGGCAAAGGAATCGGTCTCCTTGGTGGAGAGCGATAAAGTTAAGGTAATCGACGCTTCCACGGCACACCGCACCAACCCTACGTGGGCGTACGGCTTTGCCGAGCTTTCCAAAGCGCACAGAAACAAAATTGCCACCTCCAATTTAATCGCCAACCCCGGTTGCTACGCCAGCGGATTCATCGCCTTGGTGTACCCTTTAATTCAAGGCGGTATCGCAGGCAAAGAATATCCCTTCACCTGCCACGCCGTCAGCGGCTATTCGGGCGCAGGCAAAAAGGGGATTGCGCAGTACGAGGCGGAGGACAGAGAGAGCATCTTCGATTCTCCCAGACTGTACGGCTTGACGCTTTCGCACAAGCATATTCCCGAAATGGTGGCGCAGTGCAATTTGGCGCAAAACCCCATTTTTAACCCGTACGTCTGCGATTATTACTGCGGTATGGCGGTAAACGTACCGCTTTTTACCTCGCTGTTAAACAAAAAGATGAGCGTCAAGGACTTGACAGAGTTTTACCAAGAGTTTTACGGCGACAGTCATTTTATCAGCGTAGGCAACGAGGAGAGCGGATTCATTTCGGCAAACGTATTGAACGGCACCAACCGTATGGAGCTTTTAATCAACGGCAACGACGAACAGCTGCTCTTGACCGCCCGTTTTGATAATTTAGGCAAGGGTGCTTCGGGTGCGGCGGTGCAGAACATGAACATTGCGCTCGGGTTGGACGAAACCGTTGGGTTACTTTAATTCAAAAATCACAACAATAACAATAAAAAGCGAGAAAAATAACCAATGAAAGAAATCAAAGGCGGCGTATGCGCGGCAAAGGGCTTTACGGCGAGTGGCGTGCATTGCGGTATACGGAAAAATAAAATCAAAAAGGACTTGGCTCTCATCGTCAGCGAGGTAAAGGCGGCTGCGGCTTGCGTATACACCAAAAACCTTGTCAAGGGAGCGCCCATTTTGGTCACGCAAAAACACGTTGCGGACGGGTACGCGCAGGCAATCATCGTCAACAGCGGCAACGCCAACACCTGCAACGCCAACGGCATTGAAATTGCCGAAGGCATGGCAAACTTAGTCGAGCAACACACGGGCATTGCGGCAACGGACGTCGTAGTCGCTTCCACGGGCGTCATCGGGCAAAAGCTGTCCTTGGAGCCCATTGAAAACGGAATGTCCGACCTCGTAAAAAACTTGGGTAAAAATTCCACGGATGCCGCGCAGGCAATTATGACCACCGACACCGTAGAAAAGCAAATTGCCTATTCCTTCACGCTGGGGGGTAAAACCTGTCATATCGGCGCAATCTGTAAAGGGGTGGGTATGCTCTGCCCCAACATGGCAACCATGCTCATGTTCATCTGTTCGGACGTCAATATCTCGCCCGAAATGCTCCAAAAAGCCCTGCGCCTCGACGTAGAGGACTCTTTGAATATGGTCAGCGTCGACGGGGACACCTCGACCAACGACACCATGTGTATTCTCGCCAACGGGTTGGCGGGCAACGAGCGCATTGAGAGCGACGGAGCGGCGTTCAAGCGTTTCCAAAAGGTACTGCACGCCGTCACTACGAGTATGTGCCGTAAAATCGCCAAGGACGGCGAGGGCGCAACCAAGCTCATCGAGTGTAAGGTTACGGGCGCAAAATCCAAGAAAAACGCTAAAAAGATAGCCAAAGCCGTGGTTTGCAGCGACTTATTGAAGGCGGCGATGTTCGGCGCCGACGCAAATTGGGGACGGGTGCTCTGTGCCATCGGTTATTCGGGGGCAGAGGTAGACGTCAATAACGTTGAGCTTACCTTCCAATCCAGAGCAGGCGAAATTTTGGTCTGTGAAAAGGGAATGGGGGTGGATTTTTCCGAGGAAAAAGCCAAAGAGGTCTTATCTGAGGATGAAATTGTCATCGACATTCGCCTGGGCGACGGATTTGGCAAAGCCACCGCATGGGGCTGCGATTTGACCTACGACTACGTAAAAATCAACGGGGATTACCGTACATAATAGAGAAAAAAGGAAGAAGATATGATTTCCAAACAGCAACAGGCAGAGTTTTTAATTGAGGCGATGCCTTATGTCAGAAAATACCAAAATAAAATATTGGTCATCAAATACGGTGGCAACGCCATGCAGAGCGAAGAGCTCAAAAATTCGGTGATGCGCGATTTAACCATGCTCCGCATGGTAGGCATCAACGTTGTTTTGGTGCACGGCGGCGGGCCTGAAATCAATGCGCTTTTGAAAAAGGTAAACAAAGAGAGCAAATTCATCGACGGACTGCGCTACACCGACGAAGAGACGGTGGAATACGTGGCAATGGCGCTTGCGGGAAAGGTCAATAAATCTTTGGTCAATCACTTACAGCGCAACGACACCAAGGCCGTCGGTCTTTGCGGCATCGACGGACATATGCTTTTGTGCGAAAAGCAGGACGAACGCTTGGGCTACGTCGGCAAGGTTTTAAAAGTAAATCCGGGTATTATTCTCGACTGTTTGGAGTCGGGCTATATCCCCGTTATTTCGACCATCGGTTTTGGTAAGGACGGTGAAATGTACAACGTCAACGCCGATACGGCCGCATCGTATATTGCCGGTGCGTTGGGCGCAGAAAGTTTAATTTTAATGACGGATATCAAGGGCTTATTGGCAAATAAGGACGACGAAAATACTCTTATTAAAAAGGTATACGTTTCGGATATTCCTTCACTTGTCAAGCAGGGTATCATTTCGGGTGGAATGATTCCCAAAATTGAATGTTGCAAAGAAGCAATCCGCCGTGGGGTTAACCGTGTGTTTATTACCGACGGTAGAATTAACCATTCCATTTTATTGGAGTTATTGTCCGACTCCGGTATGGGTACAATGTTTATAAACGAAGACTGATATATTTTTTATATCAGTTCTTTTTCTAATTTTCAGCTAAGGATACGAATTTTTTATGGATTTTCATACGGTTAAACAAAAAGACGAGCAATACATCGAGCATACCTACAACCGTTTTCAGGTCGGCATTCAAGAAGGCAACGGTGCAACGCTCACTGATTTTTCGGGTAAAACGTACATTGATTTTACCAGCGGTATCGGCGTAAACGCCTTCGGTATGAACGACGAAGCGTGGAAAACCGCCGTAACAGAGCAAATTTCCAAGGTGCAGCACGCCTGCAATTTATACTACACGCAGCCGCAGGTTGAGCTTGCCGAGCTCCTCTGCCAAAAGAGCGGGGCTAAAAAAGTGTGCTTTTCCAACAGCGGCGCCGAGGCGAACGAATGCGCCATCAAAGCGGCGAGAAAATACAATGCGGATAAATATGGCGACGGCAATCGTTACGAGATTATCGTATTAAACAACTCCTTCCACGGCAGAACGCTCGCAACACTCTCCGCCACGGCGCAGGATAGCTTTCATAAATACTTTACGCCGTTTGTCGAGGGCTTTCCCTCGGTGGACGCCGACGATTTTGAAGGATTTTTAAACGCCGTCAATCCCAAGACGGGTGCGGTGCTCATGGAGCTTGTGCAGGGCGAAAGCGGCGTACGTCCGTTGGATAAAGAATTTGTCAAAAAAGTTGAAAAATACTGCAAGGAGCAGGATATTTTACTCATTGTCGACGAGGTACAGACGGGCAACGGCAGAACGGGCAATATGTACTGCTATCAGAATTATGGAATCGAGCCCGACCTCGTTAGCACAGCAAAGGGCTTGGGCGGGGGACTTCCCATCGGCGCCTGTCTGTTCTTTGAAAAGACCGAGTTCGTCTTTTCTTACGGCGACCACGGCTCTACGTTTGCGGGCAATCCCGTGGCTTGTGCGGCGGGCGTATCCGTCGTCAAGCGTTTGAACCAAGAATTGTTCGATGAAGTAAAGCGCAAGGGCGAATATATCATAAAAGCCTTAAAAAATACCAAAAATGTTTTGGGAGTGTCGGGTATGGGCTTGATGATAGGCATTCAAACCAACAAACCCGCCAGAAGCGTCGTACAGCAATGCATTGAAAAGGGCTTGTTCGTACTGACGGCGCACGACAGAGTGAGACTGTTACCGCCCCTGAATATTACCGAGGCGGAGCTAGAAAAAGGATTGAAAATTTTAATGGAGATAATAGAAGCATGAAACATTTATTAAAGTTGGGTGATTTATCCACCGAGGAAATTTATTCGATATTGAATTTGGCCGACCAGCTCAAATACGAGCGTAAAAACGGCATTAAAAAGGATTATTTGAAGGGCAAGACGCTGGGTATGATTTTCCAAAAGGCATCCACCCGCACCAGAGTTTCCTTTGAAGTGGGAATGTATGAGCTCGGCGGCTATGCTCTGTTCCTCTCCAACCGCGATTTACAAATCGGCAGAGGGGAGCCCGTGCAGGATACGGCGAGAGTGCTCTCCCGTTACTTGGACGGTATTATGATTCGTACCTTCGAGCAAAAAGAAGTAGAGGACTTGGCGAAGTTCGGTTCTATCCCCGTCGTCAATGCCTTAACCGACTATGCGCACCCTTGCCAGGTGCTCGCCGATTTGATGACCATTCGCGAATATAAGGGCAGCTTAAAGGGCTTGAAGATGTGCTTCATCGGGGACGGAAACAACATGGCAAACTCCCTGATGGTAGGCGCTTTAAAAATGGGAATGTCCTTCTCCATCGCCTGCCCCAAAGGCTACGAGCCGGACGCACAGCTCGTTGTATGGGCGAACAGCGAAGAGTACGCAGGTAAATTCACCATGACCACTTCGTGTGAAGAGGCGGCAAAGGATGCCGACGTCATCTATACGGACGTATGGGCTTCGATGGGCGAAGAGGGCGAAAAAGAAATCAGAGCCAAGGCATTCAACGGCTATCAGGTAAATGAAGATTTGATGAAGGTGGCAAAGCCCGACGCTATGGTTTTGCACTGCTTGCCTGCGCACAGAGGGGAAGAAATTACCGACGACGTGTTCGAGGCGCACGCAGACCAAATTTTTGACGAAGCCGAAAACAGACTGCATGCACAAAAGGCAGTGCTCTGCAAATTAATGAAATAAAAATAAAATAAGCGAGGAGATACAATGACTGCAAAAAAAGTATACGTTACATTGGAAAACGGAAAAGTTTTTAAAGGCTACCGTTTTGGCGCAGACGGCGAACGCATGGGCGAGTTGGTGTTCAACACGAATATGACGGGTTACATCGAAACGCTCACCGACCCTTGCTATTACGGTCAAATCGTAACCCAGACCTTTCCGTTGATCGGCAACTACGGCGTTATCGAGGAAGATTTTGAAAGTAAAAAAGCCCATCTGTTCGGCTATATCGTGCGGGAAAAGTGTGATACACCCTCGAATTTCCGCTGCGAAAAAACGCTGGACGAGTTTTTAAAGGAACAGAACGTTGTCGGCGTCTACGGCATCGACACCCGTGAACTGACCAAAATTTTGAGAGAATCGGGCGCCATGAATGCGGCAATCACGTCCAAGCCCTTCAACGACTTTGAAAGTTTAAAGGCGTACCGCATTACGGACGCAGTGAAAAATACGACGACAGACCAACTTCAAACCTATAATCAAGGCGGTGCGTATAAGGTTGCGCTCTACGACTTGGGTTGCAGAAACAACATCGTTAAAGAACTGACCGCGCGCAATATTGAGGTTGTGAGAGTGCCTGCAAGCTATACGGCAAGCGAGGTGCTTTCTCTCGGCGTGGACGGCGTGGTTTTGAGCGAAGGCCCCGGCAATCCCGAAGAAAATACCCAAATCATTGCGGAAATCAAAAATCTCATCGGCAAAAAGCCCATTTTGGGCGTAGGCTTGGGGCACGAGCTGTTTGCGCTTGCGCTCGGCGGTAAGGTCAAGAAGATGAAGCACGGCCACAGAGGTGCCAACCAACCCGTCAAAAACGAGAAGACGGGCAGAGTGTATATCTCTGCGCAAAATCACGGCTACGAAGTGTTGGCGGCGAGCGTAGAGGGAAAAATAAGCTTTACCAACGTCAACGACGGCACTTGCGCCGGCATCGAATATGCCGAGCAAAAGGCACACACCGTTCAATTCCACCCTGCGGTATTGACGGACGTAAATGGAAACAACTCTATTTTCGATGAATTTATTGCGAATATGCAAAAGGAGAAAACGAATGCCTAAGAGAAGCGACATTAAGAAAGTATTGGTAATCGGTTCGGGCCCCATCGTCATCGGACAAGCTGCCGAGTTCGACTATGCAGGCACGCAGGCTTGCCGCGTTTTGAAAAACGAGGGGATTAACGTAGTTTTATGCAACTCCAACCCCGCAACCATCATGACGGACAGCGCCTTGGCAGACGAAATTTATTTAGAGCCACTCACCGAGGACTCCTTAAAGCGTATCATCATCAAGGAAAAGCCCGACTCGCTCTTGGCGTCGCTCGGCGGTCAAACGGGCTTGACTATGGGCTGTAAGCTGGCAAAATCCGGCTTCTTAGCTGAACACGGCGTCAAGCTCATCGGTACCAAGCTCGATGCCATCGACAGAAGCGAGGACAGAGAGCTGTTCAAAGAGGCGATGGAAAAAATCAACCAACCCTGCGTTCCCTCGGACATTGCGTATACCGTGGAAGAATGCGTTGCCATTGCCAACAAACTCGACTATCCCGTCATCGTCCGTCCTGCCTACACACTCGGCGGCGCAGGCGGCGGCGTGGCGTTCAACGAAGAGGAGCTGCGCTTAATCGCACACAATGGCTTGATGCTTTCGCCCATCACGCAGG
>JAFVZP010000052.1 GCA_017508105.1 Clostridia bacterium | reverse complement strand
TCGGGAGCTTCGCTGTCGGGAGCTTCGCTGTCGGGAGCTTCGCTGTCGGGAGTTTCGCTGTCGGGAGTTTCGCTCTCGGGAGTTTCGCTGGGAGCTGCACTGCTGCTTGCAGGGGTTTCTTCGCTGCTACCGGGGTTGGTGGGAGCACAAGCTGCCATGGTGAGACCCATTAAGCCGGCCAAAGCGAGAGTGAGTAACAATTTGCTGAGTTTTTTCATGAAAAAAATCTCTCCTTACATATATTTAGTTCAATCATTATAAACCCGTTTTTTGCCTTTGTCAATACCTTTTTTAAAAATTTTTTAATTTTTTTATAAATTTTGGATAATTTGTCGAAACAATCCCTTTTATGCAATAAAAAAGAGCGGAAAAACCGTTGAAAAGGCTTTACCGCTCGTATGTAAAAAGTTTAAACAATATAAATATATACTATACATTATTATATATTAATCGTACAGTCTGCTCATGGGCTTGTCGAGATAGACGTTGTCGATTGCCGCCGCAAAGATGTTTGCCGTGGAGAGCACGGTGAATTTATCAATCATCTTTTCCTCGGGAATTTTAAAGGTGTCGAGGAACACCACCTGGTCGATGGCGGATTTTGCCAAACGTTCAATGGCGGGACCGCTGAGCACGCCGTGCGTACAGCCGGCGTATACGCCCGTTGCGCCTGCGTCCTTGAGCGCCTGCGCGCCCTGGCAGATGGTGCCGGCGGTATCGATCATGTCGTCGATCATGAGGCATTTTTTACCCGCAACGTCGCCGATGATGCACATAACTTCCATGACGTTTGCCTTGGGACGGCGCTTGTCGATGATGGCGAGAGGCACGCCGAGCGTTTCGGCAACCTTTCTTGCACGCTTAACGCTGCCTACGTCGGGGGAGACGACGCATTCGATGTCGCCCTTCTTGGCGAAATAATCCATTAAAATGGGTGCGCCGTGCAGGTTGTCCACGGGAATATCGAAAAAGCCCTGAATCTGGTCGGCGTGTAAATCCATGGTCAGCACTCTGTCAGCGCCTGCGCTGGTCAAGAGGTCGGCAATGAGCTTTGCGGTAATGGGGTCTCTGGCGCGGGCCTTTCTGTCCTGACGGGCATAACCGAAATAGGGCATAACCGCGGTGACGCGTCCGGCGCTGGCGCGCTTGGCGGCGTCAATCATGATGAGCAGCTCCATCAAGCTGTCGTTGACGGGGGTGCAGGTGGATTGAATTAAAAATACGTCGCGTCCGCGAACCGATTCTTTGATGTTGCAGTTGATTTCTCCGTCAGAGAAGGCGTTGAGCTCCATCGAGCCCAGGGGCATGCCCAATTTCTTGGCGATTTTTTCTGCCAAGGGGCGGTTGGCGTTGCCTGCAAACAGCTTAATTTCTTTGAGATTGGTAATCATGTTAAATTTACTACCTTCCTTAAATTTTTTATCTCTTGTTTCGATGTTTTTCCGTAGCTTTTATTATACTCTTTTTTGCGCTCGCCGTCAATCGTTTAACGGCTGCGTTTAGTTTTTCCTGAAAATCCCTATCGGGAAGGCTCACAGCGCCGCCGTGCGGTAGAAATAAAGAAAAATCTCGTCCTCGCCGCATTGGCGCATGCCTGCGCCTTCCAGCATTTTTTTGGAGCGCACGTTCTCTTTATAGCATTTGGCTTGCACCCGTTCCTGCGCCAGCACCGAAAAGGCGTAGTCGCTCATGGCTCGCACGCCCTCTTGCGCGTAGCCGTAGCCCTGGTATGCGGGTAAGAGCCTTGCGCCCACCTCGGCTTCGCCCGTGTAGGAGAAGTTGTGCAGTACGACCTCGCCGATGAGCGTATCGTCTAAAAACATTCCGAGCGACAGCTCGTTTCGTGCTCGGAAATCCCGACGGATTAAATTTAAAAAATAATCGGCGTCGGGCGTTTTTCCGTTTAAATCCTTGCGGTAATCGTAACCCCAATAGCGGTTGCGTTCGACGTCAGAAGCTAAGGCATGGTATGCCTCTTTATGCCGTTTGCCGATTTTTTTGATGCACAGCCGTTGGGTGTGAATGACGGGCAACGTCTTAACCTGGCACAAGGGCTTGTCCACCTCCAGGGCGTACTTTTTGACCATTTGACAGGGGTTGTATTGCAGCTTGGATTTGCGTAAGCCCAAATCGCCCGAATCGTCCTCACGGTTGAGGTATTTGACCGACTCGGTGGCAAACGCCCTGACGAACGCCTGCGCCGTGGCGGGGTATATGCCCTCGTATTCGCGCAGGGCTTTTTCGACATGCTGCATGAGCGTATCGCCGCAAATTTCACCCGCGGCAACGGATACGACCTTGCCGTCTATTTCCATGTAACCGCAATACTGCTTGAATTTAGCAAAGTTCGGCACGAGTGCCTTGACCATTTTAAGCTCGCGCACGGCAAAGCGGTCGCTCTTTTGAAATTGCGTCTTTTCAAACTCTGAAAGGAAGTTTAAAATTTTGTCCTCGTCGCCCGGTTGAAAGATTTTAAACTGCGCCGTGGGGTAGCTGCGGTAAAATTTATTGATATGGTTGCGCTGACCGCTGAACTTCTTGCCTGCGAAGGCTTTGAAATCCTCGGTTTTGTATAAATAGTCGTACCATGTCCGCACCGTTTCCACGTGCATGCCCAGAGCGTAACGGCGGCAGAGCTTGCCCACGCGCTCCTCGGGCACGTTGAAAAAGCGTAGCTTTAAATAATTTTTACGGCAGTAATCTTCCACCGCTTCAATGGTTTTGAGCTCCTCCTCCCAAACGCCGCCTTTGGAGATGGGATAGAAGAAGAACGGCGTTCTGCCCTGCTTGCCTTTTAACAGCAGGCATTGCCCCACCTCGGCGTAGTCGGGTGAGAATAAATCGCAGTTCCACATAAACTGATAGGCGCCCGAATAGGTGCTCATGCGCGTGGTCTGCTGTTCAAAATAGGGGGTGAGAGCGGCAATGCTCTCCTGGGTTAAGGGTTGAAATTGCATGATGAATGAAGAATGAACGGAAAGCTGAAAGGTATTATTCCTGCCGTTCGATGATGTCTAAAATTTCGAAAATTCTGTCTAAATCGTCACGGGAATAGTAGTCGATATAAATTCTGCCCTTCTTCTCCGAGCCGATGAACGAAACCTTGGTTTTAAAGTTGAAGCGCATGCGCTCGATGAGGTTTTTGAATTCAACGGACGCTCTCGCCGCCATTTCGTCCCTCTTTCTCTGGGTGATTTCGGGCGGAGTGATATAGTCCTTGACCAGCTTTTCCATCTGACGGACGGAGAAGCCTTCCTTGATGGCGCGGCGGGCAAACTCCAGCTGAACGTCCTGCGGTAAGGTAATGAGCGTACGGGCATGCCCCGAAGAAAGCTTGCCTTCACGCACCATTTCCACAATTTCCTGCGGCAGGCTCAAAAGGCGCAACGTGTTGGTGATGGCGGGACGGGATTTGCCGATGCGCTCGGATAAATCCTCTTGGGTCAGGCTGTATTCGTCCATGAGCCGCTTCATCGCCATTGCCGCTTCGATGGGGTTTAAGTCCTCGCGTTGCAGGTTTTCGATGAGGGAAATTTCTTCAATCTGGCGAGGGGTGTATTGCTTGACGATGGCAGGCACGGTAATCAGCCCCGCCATTTTTGCCGCGCGGAATCTGCGCTCGCCGGCGATGATCATGTAGCGACCCTCTCTGTCCTTATTGACGATGATGGGCATGATGACGCCGTGCTCCTTGATGGACGCAGACAGCTCGCTCAATGCGTTTTTATCGAACGCCTTACGCGGCTGGTTGGGGTTGGGGTACATATCGTCCAGGGAAATTTCCGTGGAGCCCCCGTTCACCGCCGAAGCGGCTGCGCCCTTTGCGCCCTCGTTTTGGGCGTGTTCGTACGCCTCGTCCGTATCCGAAAAGAGTGCCGCAAGCCCTCTGCCTAAACCTATCGCTGCCATTGTTTGATACCTCCAATGTCTTTCGTTTTTATCTCTTTATTTTTATTTATGGTATTTTTATCCGTTATATTTGCCGTATTTTCGCCGTTTTCACCCGACTGGCTTACGCCTTTTTGCTTGGGGGCATGCCCAAAGCGAGCGGCAAAAAGCCAAGGGGTAAAATTTACTGCTTGGACATGAACTCCTCGGCAAACGCCTTATACGCCTTGGCGCCCATACATTTGGCGTCGTGCAGCATGACGGGCTTGCCGTGCGAGGGAGCTTCTGCCAAACGCACGTTGCGGGGAATGACGATTTCATACACCTTTTTGGTGAAGTACTTGCGTATTTCCGCAGAAATTTGACGGGAGATGAGCGAACGGCTGTCGTACATGGTCAACAGTACACCCTCTACCTTCAAGCCTTTGTTCAAGGACTGTCTGACCAGGGAGATGGAGTTCATGAGCTGGGTCAAGCCCTCCATGGCGTAATATTCACTCTGAATGGGAATGATGACCGCGTCGGTCGCCGCCATGGCGTTGATGGTTAAAAGCCCGAGCGAGGGCGGACAGTCGATGAAGATAAAGTCGTAATCGTTCTTTACTTTCTCCAAGGCGTTGCGCAAAATACGTTCTCTGCCGCGCTTGTAGACGAGCTCGACTTCCGCGCCGGCGAGGTCGATGTTGGCGGGCAAGAGGTATAAATTCTCCACGCTCGTGGCGAAAATGTTGTCCTCGATGCTGTCGTCGTCGATGAGTACGTTATAGATGGATTTTTTTAAGCTGCTCTTGGTGAAGCCCAAGCCCGTGGTGGCGTTGCCCTGGGGGTCGATGTCCACCAACAGCACCCGCTTGCCGGCTGCGGCGCAGTACGCCGAGAGGTTGACGCAGGAAGTGGTCTTGCCCACGCCCCCCTTTTGGTTTGAAAATGATACGATTTTTCCCATAATCTCTTGTTCCTTATAAATAAACTTTATTTATCCTTGGTGTTGCGTCTTTTTCTTTACTCGTTTTGATCCTCTTTTTGAGAGGTTTGTTCTTCGGGCTCGGTAGGCTGTTCCACGCCTTCAACGGGGGCTTGCGTATTATCCGCGTTGTCCTTGTTGTCCGTGTGGTCCGTATTGTCACCGTCCTTAGACTTTTCAAAGCGAGCGAAGGGATTTTCGTTGGCGGTTTTATCCCGTTCATCCATGGCTTTGCGCACCTCGTCGATGCTTGCGCCCTTGACGAGCATGAGCACTTCCTCGGTATAGATGGTCTTTCTCTCAACCAAAAGGCGAGCCATGTTGTCGAGAGCCGAACGGTTTTCGGTTAAGATGCGAACCGCTCTCTCGTGCTGTTCCTCGATGATTTTTTGCACTTCTGCGTCAATCATCGCAGCCGTGCGCTCGCTGTACTGTTGGGGTGTGCCCATTTGTCTGCCGATGAAAATGGGCTTGCCTTCGCCGTAGGACACCAACCCCAACGACTCGCTCATACCCCATTCGGTTACCATCTTACGGGCAATCGCCGAGCATTGCTGCAAATCGCCCACGGCGCCTTGGGTTACGTCCTTTAAAACGATCTCCTCTGCGGCGCGGCCACCCAAGCAAGCGCAAATTCTGTCGTTGAGCTGGGCTTTGGTTACGAAATTATCGTCGGTGTCAGGACGGTACGCCGTATATCCGCCGGCGTTGCCTCTGGGAATGATGGTGACCTCGTGCACCGACGCATTGTTGTAGCACAACTGGCTGACGATAGCGTGGCCGGATTCGTGATACGCCGTAACGCGTTTATCCGTTTCGGTTACCACGCGGCTCTTCTTTTGCGGGCCCATCTCCACTTTATTGATTGCCTCGTAGAGCTCGGCGTTGCCAATGAGGCGTTTGCCTGCTCTCGCAGCTAAAATTGCCGCTTCGTTTAAGAGGTTTTCAAGGTCGGCGCCCGAAAAGCCGCTGGTGATGCGGGCAACCGTCTTGAAGTTGACGTCGGGAGCCAGGGGTTTATTTCTTGCGTGGACCTTTAAAATGGATTCTCTGCCCTTGACGTCGGGAAGATTGACCATAATTTTTCTGTCAAACCGACCGGGACGCATGAGCGCAGGGTCGAGAACGTCCGAACGGTTGGTTGCCGCCATGACAATGATGGCTTCGTTGGCCTCAAAGCCGTCCATCTGTACGAGAATTTGGTTGAGCGTTTGTTCTCTTTCGTCCGAGCCACCGCCCAAGCCTGCGCCACGCTCTCTGCCGACGGCGTCAATTTCGTCGATGAAGATGATACAGGGTTGATTGCGCTTGGCAATTTCAAATAAGTCGCGTACGCGCGATGCGCCCACGCCGACGTACATCTCCACGAAGTCCGAACCGGACACCGAGAAGAAGGGTACGCCCGCTTCCCCCGCCACAGCCTTGGCAAAGAGGGTTTTACCCGTTCCGGGAGGGCCGACCAAGAGTACGCCCTTGGGGATTCTTGCGCCCAAATCCGAGAATTTGTGCGGGTTTTTTAAAAATTCGGTAATTTCCTGTAATTCTTCCTTTTCTTCTTCTGCCCCGGCTACGTCGGAAAAACGAACCTTGATGTTCGTGCTGATTTTGGCTTTTGTTCTGCCAAAGCTCAGCGCCTTACCGCCACCGCCCGCGCTATGCGAGATGATGACATAGAAGACAACGCAGACAAGCACGATACCCAACGTACTGATAACGCTCGACCAAATGGAACCGGAGTTCGGGTCGTCATAGGATATCTCAATTTTCCAGCTTTCCCATTTTTCTACCGTACCGCTATCAATATCGTAACCGCTGGGACCAACTGCGTAGTAGGCTGCCGTCTTATCCGTCTTTTTAAGATAACCGTAATAGCCGTACGGGGCAATTTGTACCTTTTCAAAGGTTACAATCTTTCCTTCGTCGTCTTTGGCTTTATCCGCCTCTGACAAGTTGGGGTCACTGTTTTGGACGTAGCTTGTAAACTCCGTCCAGCTCACTTCCGTCGTTCTGTCCAACAGCATGGTGTACCCCAACCAAACGAGCACGAGTACAAGCACGATGCCAACGACGGTTAAAATAGTCTTTGTGCGCTTATTCAATATAAAAAACTCCTTATTTTTTCTATTGCAATACTTATAGTATTGACATTTTACCGTTTACATTGTACCACAGTCAAAAGATTTTTTCAAGTATTTTGCAGGAAATATCTTACAAATTTTATTCTTTCATAATTTCACCATAAAAATATTCTGCACCACAATATTTTATTGTAAAACGTCTTGTTTCACCCCAATGTTTCACGTGAAACACACTCAAAATAGCTTAAAGCGAAAATTTATACAAAAATTAAGCCATTTTTCAATTTTTACACTGCCACTAAATGTACATTGGATTAAATTATTGAAAGACAGCCTATTTTTTTGGTTTTTAGGCTGTACGCATGCCAATTTTGCCTCAGAAAAATGTTTCCCGTGAAACATCCATGAAAAAACAGGCATTTTTGGCTTTTCACGTGAAATTTTAACGCTGTAATTTTTTATAAAACGCAAGGATTGTTGTAAAAATAAGCCAAAAATCAAACAACCCCCTTTGCTGAATTGGTTGACTTTGCCGGTTTTTTAGGCAAAACGGGGTTTCACGTGGAACTCCGGCGATCTTACGTTTATTGTATAGACAATAAAAGACCGCGCGTAGAGCGGTCTAAATTAAATTTGCGCACTGCAAACCATTAAGTGCTGCGCGTAGGCGATCTACATTAAACTTGCGCTTTGCAAATTATCGCTTGTTTTTTATAGCGCTGTAATAGCGGTGTGAAACAAATAAAAATAGCGCCATCGCTTATGCGATGGCGCTATGTATTTCCTCGGTTAATTATTAGAAGGGAAGCTTAACTGAAGCAAACAAATCTTTTACGATATTGACAACCGGTTCTACGATAGCGAAGTCGTTTAATTTATCGCCGATAAATTTGATAACGGTGGTTTGTTCAATCAACGAAGCCAGGGTATCGGAGATAGAGGCGATTCCTGCTTTAGAAAGAACGATAGCGGCAAAGGCTACAGCCAAAGGAATTGCAACACCGATTACCAAACCGATCAATTTATCGATAAAGTTCAAAATGCCTACGTTGTAAACAACTTCCGTAATGAGACGACCGACGATCTTAATCAAAATGAATGTTGCGATGAAGAGTACAACGGCAACCGAAGCCATTACGAGAATTTTTTGCGTTTGCGCATCCAACCCGGTTAAGCCGAAGCCTTCAAAGATCCCTACAACGGCATCAAAGCTACCTTGCCACTCGGGTTTGGTAATCATGTAGGCGCCAACGCCTGCAACACCCAGGGCTATGAGCCATGTAAATCCACCGATAAACCGTGTCAAACCGCCGTTTATGCCGCAGACAACACCGATGAATAGCGCCAGAATGATTACAACATCTAAAATTGTTCCAATTCCAATTCCGTTCATATTGTTACTCCAAAAAATATTTATTTTATAGTAAGATAAGTGTACCACACAAAAAAGGCTTTGTCAATACCTTTAGAAAAATTAATTGTATAATTTTTCAAGTTTTCCCCATAAATACGGGCAAATTCTTTTTTATTTCCCGTTGTTATACTTTTTAGATAATCGGTAAATAATTGAATAAAAAAGGAAGTTTTCACCCATGCAATATTCATTCAATCTCTACAATAAATTGGCGCCTACGGGCGCTTTGATGGCGTTAAACGCCCTGCTCGCCAACGACCCGCTCCCGCCCGTCGTCGTGTGCATCGGCAGCGACCTGGTCATCGGCGACGCTCTGGGCCCCATTACGGGCACGATGATACAGAACAAGACCAAGGGCATTCCCTGTTACGTCTACGGCTCGCTCAACACGCCCGTGACTGCAAAGGAAATTAAATACATCAACACCTTTTTGCGCCGCACCCACCCCGACCGCAAGGTAATCGCCATCGACGCCGCGGTGGGGGAACAGGGGGACATCGGCCTGATTAAAATTTCCGACTGTGCGCTGCGCCCCGGCAGCGGCGCGAATAAAAAGCTCGGCAAGGTGGGGGACGTTTCGGTGCTTGGGATTATTGCCGAAAAATCTCTGTTTAATTACTCGGTTTTAAACTCCACGAGGCTGAGCGTCATCTATACCATGTCCCAAATCATTGCGGACGCCGTAGCCTCTCTGCTCTGGAACAAGAGCGGCGCGCAGAGCCTGCCGTCTGATCGGTCAAATTAACGTATAAAAAAAGAGAGAACGGAAAATGGGCGTGTTCCATAGGGATTTTTTAGGCAGTATAAAAGAGTAGCAAAAATTTTTCTACTCTTTATTTTTTTGGTTTGCAAAACACACGACTTAGCAAAGCAAAGTAAGGATTAACCCCTCGATAAATTGGAATTTGACAATACCACAGTTGCTTGATTTCATTGGCACGTAGAACTTAAAGTGACGCATTTACCTAATTAATTTACGTATAAGTATATGCAAAACTTTCCCTATATCAGCATTTATGTGGATTGATTGTTTTTGTAGTTCTACGGGCAAACAACACTCTCCAAGATTAATACAAGCGTATGTCGCCTTTGGATTTTGCGCAGTCAACCTCCAAAATGGATATTTGATAATAACAGGAGTATTACCACCCACACCGAGTTCAAGATAAAGAACATTTAAGTCCTTATGTCTGCGAACAAAATCCTCATATCTTTTTGCCGCTGCATACCATCCTTCATCCTGAACAAAGGTATCGTCAGAGCGCAGATTCATGGTCATTGGTCTGCCACACGTCGGGCAACGTGGGATAAGCTCTGTTGGTATCCGCATATCCCTTTGCTCGGCTATCATTCTGCGTACTGTGTCTTCGTTGTCATAGGTTTTCTGATGACACGGTTTAGAGCATTGCCACAGACCGTAATCGCCCTGTGTGTAGAACAACCTTGTTTTATCAAATCCTGCAAGCTGAAACTGATGATCTACATTTGTGGTGAGAATAAAGTAATCCTTGTCCTTTACAAGCGTGAGTAAATCATAGTAAGGTTTACCGGGCTTATCGGCATAGCGGTTGTAGTAGATATGCCTTGACCACCACGCCCAATATTCTTCAAGGCTTTCAAAGGGATAAAACCCGCCCGAATAAATATCATTGATGCCGTACTTTTCGTGAAAGTCGGCAAAGTATTTCATAAAGCGTTCACCGCTGTAGGTCAATCCAGCAGAGGTGGATAATCCCGATCCTGCACCGATAATAATAGCATCCGCTGTTTCGATTTTCTCTTTTAGTTTCTTAATCTGCTCGGAGTAATCTCCGGTAGATTTCATAATCTGTATCCTTGAAAACATTAAAAATCACCTCAATGTCGCTTTTACACTTTCGTACTGTCTCCACCGCAATCTCGGCTGCTCTGTCATTCGGGAAGTGAAACTCTCCCGTAGAGATACAGCAGAAAGCAACACTTTTTACGCCGTTTTCTCTTGAAAGCTCCAAACAGGAACGGTAGCAGGATGCAAGCATTTCTTCATCTTTTTTTGCAACCCTGCCGCTGATAATCGGACCTACTGTATGCAAAACATATTTGCAAGGCAGATTATACGCCTTGGTAATCTTCGCTTTTCCTGTAGGCTCTGCATAGCCCTGCTTTTTCATGATTTCCGCACATTCAAGGCGAAGTTGAATACCGGCATAGGTGTGGATGGCATTATCAATACACCCGTGACAAGGACAATAACATCCCGTCATACCGCTGTTGGCGGCATTGACGATAGCATCACATCTGAGCGTTGTAATATCGCCTTGCCACAAATAGATACCTTCTTCGATCTGCTCAAGGTCAGCAATGTCGGTAATACCTTTGTGTGCGGTCACACTTTGCAAATATTCATCCTGCACAGTAAGAAAATCATCGCCTATTGCTTTCGGATGACGAACGTTCATAAGGGAACGAAGCAACCGCCTTTGTTCTGCTTCGCTCTGCGGAATTTGCATATTCCTATACTGCGGTTGCTCAGAAAGCAGTTCTTTTATTAAAAATAGTCTTTTTTCGCTCTGTGTCATATTATCCTCTCTTTTCTACCGCATCGACAGGACATATCTCGTGACAGTTTCCGCAATGCAGACAATGTTCCTGCTGTACGGTAAAGGGTGTACCTTTGCTGATGCAATTCTGCGGACAGACGGCAAGGCACTTGCCACAACTAATACACTTATCCGTGATATAATATCCTTCTTGGCTTTTTACTGCATTACCAAATGTGAAAGAGGCTCTCTCAATCGGCTTTTTAGATAGGTCAAACCATTCGCCGCTACCTTCATAGACACAAAATACCGTGAGTGCCTTTCGGCTTTCTTCGGTGGGATAAATCTCCGTCATATATGGATTAAGCTCAAAGAGTCTTGGCAAACGAGCTGCACCGATTTCCTTTGCCTTGCCTCGTACCGAGAGAGCAACACAGGACATTGTATCTTCACCTTTCATTCCGGTAAGCGCAAGATAACCTTTATTCACAAGGCGGTTGTAAAAGCCTTTGCCTTTGGCGGTCAGAAAGTAAAGACCGTTTTCATCATAGTCCATAATATCAATAGCACAGGTCACGGGCAGTCCGTTTTCATCAACCGTTGCCACAACAGTTGAATGTATCTCCCGCACTAAATATTTCAAGTAATCCATTTTTTCACCTCTTATAGAAATTATATCACGTTTGTTTCTATTAGAAAAGTAAGCACAATATTGTGGCATAGTATCCGAAAGAAACTAAACCCTACAAGTGTGATCTTGCAGGGGTTTAACACTCTGTTACTTAAAATTCGTAAGGCGGATTGCCGGAGAAGTCAGCAATAATGCCGTGCGGAGCATCAATGTAGAACACTTCAAAGATCGGGTTAGCTGCTTCGCCGTACTGTCCCTTTA
>JAFVZP010000051.1 GCA_017508105.1 Clostridia bacterium | reverse complement strand
TTGGAAGTGGTGGATTTCCCCGTCGTCGTGGCGATGGACTGTTACGGCAAAACCGTATATTAAACTGAAAACTAAATCAATTTAAATAAACTGTATTTTACATTTTAAACGATATTATTTTAATTGTACTTTGGTCGTTGGCGCTATTCAAAGGCGCGGGGCTTTTGCCGAGTATTATCAGCTACTGCGCTTTTTTATGCAACGATTTGTACGGATTTTTCGACTGGCGCAAACGCAGCAGACAGTAAAACAAAAACGGAGGTTGCAAACTGCGCTACCTCCGTTTTTTAAGAGAAAAAAATGATTGAACTTACACCATAGTTTCCAAAATGAGCTTGTCTGCCACCAAGGCAATAAATTCGCTGTTGGTGGGTTTTTCACTGCCGATATATACCCTTGCGCCGAAAATAGCGTTGATGACTTCAATGCGTCCCCTATTCCAAGCCACTTCAATGGCGTGGCGAATGGCGCGCTCGACCTTGCTTGCCGTGGTAGAATACTTTTCACCGATTTGCGGATACAACACCTTTGTGATGTTGTTGATGATGTCGGGACGTTCCACCGCCATTTTAATGCCTTCCCGTAAATAATTATACCCTTTGATGTGCGGCGGTATGCCGATGGATATAAAAATATTGCTGATTTTCTCCTCCAACGTCGCTCCGCGTTTGGTGTAGACGGTATCCCTTATCCCCTCTACCTTGACGGAATTTTCAAACGAGAACAGCTCGTCCACCCGTTGCAGCGCCATCTCGGGCGAGAAGGGCTTGAACAGACAGTACTTTGCGCCCTTGGACATAATCCGTTCGATTAAACGGTCGTCTGCGCTGGCGACAATCATGATGCACATGGTTTGCGACCCTTTCAATGCTTCCAGAATGCCGATACCGTCAACGTTCTTCAAAAACAGCTCGCATATCACCAAGTCGGGGCGCAAGCTTTCAATCATCTGCAGCCCCTCGGCGCCGTCGTCACTGACACCACACACGTTGTGCCCGCCCTTTTGAAAGACCTCCACCAGCTTGCACTTCAATTCTTCGTTGTTTTCCAGAATAACAATTTTCTTGCTTTTCATACATTATCTCCTCGTATCGTTTATTGTATTTCCATTATAATACATTATTTTACAAAAGTAAAGCATTATTTTATAAAATATAGGGTATTATTTTAAATTAATTTGTCGAATTTTGTAAAATAGTCCGATGAGTACAGAAAAAGGGAGTGAAACGACTCCCTTTTTCTAAAAAATTTCCTGTGGTTTATGAAAGCCGCGCAGTCTGGTTTCGATTAAATGGTACTCCTTGAAGGGCTCGGCGTTGAAATAACTCGGAGAAAGCGGCGTGGCGTAGGCAATTTTTCCGCTGACGTCGGCGATTTGGACATAGCCATGCGCACACATACAGATGGGTACACCGTAGCAAAAGGCGTTGGCGCGCAATAGGATTTGTTCGAGAGAATCGCCGACGGATTCGTACAGACAGACGATTTGCTCGCTGCCGCACTGCGCCAGGCTTTTGAAGAGCTCGGGAAAATAAATATCCTGACCCACGAGCACGCCGATTTTACCCACCGAGGTATCGTACACCCGAATGCCCGAGCCGCATTTATAGATATCGCCGTCAATACCCGTCGTCATATCGGAAATGCCGAGGATTTTTCCCTTTTCGGCAACCACGGCGGATTTTCGCTTGATGCCCTTGGTGTCCGTGTAACAGCCTGCGATGACCGTGCAGTTGAAATTGCGGGAAAAGAGCGCAACCTCTTCCAATTCCGCACTTTCACCGCAGACTTCTTTTTCATAGTTGACCTCGCCGATAGAGCCGAAGGCAAAGCAGTAGAGATGGGCGGGGCGAATATCCCTGCGCTTTTGAAAGTGAACCAACTTCCCGTCCGTAATAAATCCGATTTGCATACTTTTCTCCCCTCCCCACTTGATTATAATATTGTAAGAGAAAATTTTTTGTGTATAGCATAAAAGAAAAGAGTGCACTTGATTTAGTCCACTCTTTTATTTTTTAACTGTATTCAATTATAATTCTTGTAACTGTTTTTCGAGCTTTTCCTTGATGTCGATGTATTTATCCAGTTTTGCACGCTCGTCGTCGACCAATTTCTTGGGAGCTTTGGCAAGGAAGTTTTGATTGGACAGCTTGCCGTTGGCGCGCTGAATTTCAAAGATGATTTTTTCCAGCTCTCCGCTCAGTCTCACGCGTTCTTTTTCCACGTCTACGAGTTCGCCCAAGGGAATGTAAATTTGACAGATTTCACAGACTTGCGAAACGGTTTTTTCGGGCATATCGCCTGTACCGTCCACGAAAATAATTTCGTTGGCGCCGGCAAGCTTGACAATGCTGTTTTTATTGGCGTTGATGAGGCGCTTGGATTCGGGCGCGATGATATATAAATCCACCTTCTTGGAAGCAGGGCAATTTACGTTTGCCTTGATGTTGCGCACCGATTTGATGATTTCCATGACCCCTTCAAACGCCTTGGCTTCCTTTTTATAGGCGCGGCGGGAGTTATAACGGGGGAAGTCCGCAACCATAATGCTGCCTTTCGCGGTGGGCAAGTTGCGATAGATTTCTTCGGTGACGAAGGGAATGAAGGGATGGAGTAACTTCAAAGCGTTTTCCAGGACGTAGCAGAGCACGGCAATGGCGCCGAGCTTCTTGTTTTCGTCCTCGCCGTAGAGCGCAGGTTTGGAAAGCTCGATATACCAATCGCAGAAGTCGTCCCATACGAAGGAATACAGACAGTCGCAAGCCACGCCCAATTCGTATTTATTGAGGTTGAGAGTGACTTCCTTGATGCAATTTTGCAGCTTGGAAATAATCCATTTGTCCGCCGCAGAAAGCTTAATGTCCTCGATTTTGGGAACTTTTTTATCCTCGGCGTTCATAATAACGAAACGGGATGCGTTCCAGATTTTATTGATATAGTTTCTCGCGGATTCTACCTTGGCGTCCGAATAACGGGTGTCGTTGCCCGGCGCAATGCCCATCAAGAGCGAATGACGCAGAGAGTCGGCGCCGTATTTTTCGACGACCTCCAACGGGTCTACGCCGTTGCCGAGGGACTTGGACATTTTTCTGCCCTGCTCGTCCCTTACCAAGCCGTGAATGAGCACGTCGTGGAAAGGCACCTTGCCGGTGTGTTCAAGGGCGGAGAAAATCATTCTCGCTACCCAGAAGAAGATGATGTCGTAACCGGTAACGAGTACGTCGGTGGGATAAAAATAATCGAAGTCTGCTGTCTTATCGGGATAACCGAGCGTGGAGAACGGCCAGAGTGCCGAGGAGAACCAGGTATCGAGCACGTCCTCGTCCTGGTGCAGATTTTGACTGCCGCAGCTAGAGCAAGCGGTGGGGTCTTCCTTAGCGCAGATGACCTTGCCGCAGTCTTGGCAGTACCAAACGGGGATGCGGTGTCCCCACCAGAGCTGACGGGAGATACACCAATCCTTAATGTTCTCCATCCAATTATAGTAGGTCTTGGAGAAGCGTTCGGGAACGAATTTGGTTTTATTTTTGTTGACAGCCTCGATGGCGGGCTTTGCCAAGGGCTCCATTTTTACGAACCATTGCTTGGATACGATGGGCTCTACCGTCGTATGACAGCGGTAGCAGTGGCCGACGTTGTGCGTGATGGATTCTACCTTTAAAAGCAGACCCTGCGCCTCTAAATCGGCGACGATTTTCTTTCGTGCTTCGTATCTATCCAACCCTGCGTAAACACCCGTATTCTCGGACATGGTACCGTCGTCATTCATGATACGGATAATTTCTAAGTTGTGGCGTAAGCCCACTTCAAAGTCGTTAGGGTCGTGGGCGGGAGTGATTTTTACACAGCCCGTGCCCACTTCTTTATCGGCGTGTTCGTCGCCGACGATGGTAATTTCACGGTTGACAAGCGGCAAAAGAATTTTTTTGCCGATGAGGTGCATATAGCGTTCATCCGTGGGATTGACGGCAACGGCGGTATCGCCGAGCATGGTTTCGGGACGGGTGGTGGCGACGACTAAAAATTCGTCCGAGCCCTGCACGGGGTATTTGATATGCCAAAAAGCACCTGCATCCTCGGAGTATTCCACTTCGGCGTCCGAGAGCGCGGTTTTACAGCAGGGACACCAGTTGATGATGCGGCTGCCCTGATAGATTAAACCTTTATCGTAGAGATTGACGAATACCTCACGGACGGCTTTGGAGCAGCGTTCGTCCATGGTGAAGGCCTGACGGGACCAATCGCAGCTGCTGCCCATCTTGCGTTGCTGCTGCATGATGCGGTTGCCGTACTGCTCCTTCCAAGCCCAAGCGCGGCGTAAAAACTCCTCTCTGCCGAGGTCGGTTTTTTCCTTGCCCTCTTCCTTGCGGATTTTTTCAACAATTTTAACTTCGGTGGCGATGGAAGCGTGGTCGCAACCGGGCAGCCAAAGGGCAGAATACCCCTGCATGCGCTTGAAGCGAATGAGAGTGTCCTGCAAGGTGGCGTCCATAGCGTGACCCATATGCAGCTGTCCCGTGATGTTGGGAGGAGGCATTACGATAGTGAAGGGAACCTTTTTAGGGTCGATTTCCGCACGGAAATAGCCCTTTTGTTCCCAATCCTGATAAATTCTATCCTCAAACTCCTTGGGAGCGTACGTCTTTTGCATATCCATAATTGATACAACCGCCTTTTTCTAAAAATAGATGGATATTCATTATAGAACATTTTTTCGTCATTGTCAATTATTCCGCTCACGTCATACAATATAATATTACTAATTTTTTAACGGAGTAAAGTATGAAAAAAATTTTATCTGTTGTTTTATGCGCACTTTTATTGCTCTTTCCTCTCGCCGGATGTAAAAAAGAGAGCGATTTGACCAAGGTAAGAGTGAATGAAGTTACCCATTCTATTTTCTATGCACCCATGTATTTGGCCGATTCCATGGGCTTTTTTGAAGACGAAGGCATTGAAATAGAGCTGACCAACGGCGGGGGCGCCGATAAAGTTATGTCCGCCGTGCTTTCGGGTGAGGCGGACATCGGTTTTTGCGGCCCCGAGGCGGCGCTGTACGTATTGGCGGGCGGTTCCACCGACGTACCCACGGTGTTCGGTCAACTGACCAAGCGGGACGGCTCCTTCCTCGTTTCCCGCGTCAACGAGCCAGATTTTGAATGGACGGATTTGAGAGGTAAGGAAATTTTAGCCGGACGGCAGGGCGGCGTACCCGCCATGACCTTTGAATACGTTTTGAACCAGAACGGCTTGACGGACGGCGAGGACGTTACCTTGAACTTTGACGTTGCCTTCAACCTGATGACCGCCGCGTTTGAGGGCGGAACAGCCGACTACTGTACGATGTTCGAGCCCGTGGCATCCGAATATCAGCAGGCGGGCACGGGCTATATTGTGGCTTCGGTGGGTGAAGCGTCGGGCGAAGTCCCCTACACCTGCTATATGGCAAAGAGCTCGTGGCTGAATAAAAACCAGGAGACCGCAAAGGGATTTTTACGGGCGATTACCAAGGCGATAAAATACGTACACGAACACACCGCCCAAGAGGTTGCGCCTCATTTGAAGGCGGCCTTCGATTCGACGAGTGAAGCTTCCATCGCCACGTCTATCGAAAGCTATAAGGCAATCGACTCCTGGGTAAGCAATATGGCAATGGAAGAAGCGGCGCTGACGCGCTTGCAGGACATCATCGACAACGCAGGCGAACTGCCCAAGCGAGTAAAATTTGCCGACCTGGTCAACACTTCGTTGGCGCAAGCCGTCTACGGAGAAATTTATAAATAGGCTGCCGTAAGGGGTATTACGGCAGAAAGGTATTCACGATATGAAAAATCAAATTCTGTCTTTTAAAGACGTAACGATGATTTACCACACCGCACAAGGCGAAACCGCCGCAGTAAAGGACTTGAATTTTTACGTTCAACGGGGAGAATTCGTTGCAATAATCGGTCCGTCGGGCTGTGGAAAGACGACCATTTTATCTCTGGCGGCGGGACTTTTGAACCCCTCCGGCGGAAAGATAAGCGTGGCAGACAACGTTACTTTTGGCTATATGCTGCAAAAGGACGAATTGTTCCCCTGGCGCACGATTGAAAAAAATATTCTTTTGCCGTTGGAAATTAAAAACACCCATACGGCGGAAAATCGGAAAAAGGCGTTGGATTTGGCAATCAAATACGGCTTGGGGGATTTTTTGAAGAGCTATCCCGACCAGCTTTCGGGCGGTATGCGCCAGCGCGCCGCGCTCATTCGCACGTTGGCGAGCGACCCCACCATGCTGCTGCTTGACGAACCCTTCTCCGCGCTCGATTATCAGACCAGACTGAACGTCTGCGACGACGTGTACAATATCATTCGCAGTGAAAAAAAGACGGCACTGCTCATCACGCACGACATCTCCGAAGCCATTTCGGTGGCGGACAGAGTGCTGGTTCTGAGCAAGCGACCGGCGCACGTCGTGGGAGAACACGTTCTGCATTTCGATGCAAACACAAAACCGCTGCAACGGCGGGAGGAAAAGGAGTTTTCGGGTTGGTTTGAGATGCTTTGGAGGCAGTTGAACGTATGAAAAAGACCAAAGCCGAGTTTTCCAGGGAGCATTTGCTCTATTTGAAAAAACAAAAACGGGTGAGCCTCGTCGTGCAAATTACCCGTATCCTACTGTTGGTGCTGTTATTGGGCGTATGGGAACTGCTTGCCGATTTACAAATCGTCAATCCCTTTATTACCAGCTCCCCTTCCCGCATTGTATTGACCATCGGTTCGCTGTACGTAGAGGGAACGCTGTTTTATCACGTGGGGGTTACGCTCGGCGAGACGCTGGCAGGCTTTGCCATTGCGGTGGTGGCGGGCTATCTGATTGCACTACTGCTTTGGTGGAGCGAGACCTTGCGGAGAATTTTGGAGCCATACATCGTGGTTTTAAATTCCCTACCCAAAATTGCGCTCGGACCGCTGATTATTATCTGGTGCGGTACGGGGAGCAAAGCCATCGTCGCCATTACCGTGCTCATCGGCATCATCATTGCCATTTTAAATATGCTGAGCGGATTCATCGCCACGGATAAAAATAAAATTTTACTGCTGCAATCCATGGGGGCGGGGAAGATACAAATTTTACAAAAGCTGGTCATTCCTTCTTCCCTGCCCACCTTCATCTCTATGTTAAAAATCAACGTAGGTATGGCGTGGATTGGCTCGATTATGGGCGAATACATCGTATCAAAGGCAGGCTTAGGGTATTTAATTGTCTACGGCGGTCAGGTGTTTAAGCTCGACCTCGTGATGGCGGCAACCGTCATTTTATGCACGCTTGCCGGAATAATGTATTTTTTAGTGGTGCTTTTGGAAAAATTGGTCGTAAAGAACGGACGCAATTAAAAAGAATACGCCCAAAATCCCGATGACGGGATAAACGGTTTCCACAATTTTATCCAACCCCCAACAGGCAAAAAGGGATGCTGCGGACAGTATTAAAAGTCTTGCGGCTTCCTTTATTTTTACGCCCTTAACGGCGGTATGCAAGGGGTAATAGGCGGAAATCAGCGTGGTGATGATGCCTAAAAAACTGCACAAAAGAAAGAGCTTCCCCTCTTTTAATACGAACACCAACGGCATGACGCGTTCGGCTGCACCCGGCGTTGCGCCGATGGCAGCGAGAATGAGCGCCATACAAGCCACGATGAGCACCGTGGCAAGAAGCGAGGATAAAACGATTTGTTTTTTATGAGTGAGTTTGGCGCCGCTTTCGATGATGACGGGCGCGCTTAAAAAACCGTTCATGCAAACGTATAACACACAAAAGACAATACCCATGCCCGAGTTTTCAAGGCTGTTGGCGAGGGTAAAGTTCCCCGTAAGCAAAAGCGAAACGACTACGTATACAACAATAGCGGGAACGAGAACAGCATTGACGGTGTGCAAACCGTCAATGCCCTTTTTGACGGTGAAAAAAGAGAAGATTGCAGTTAAAATTGCGATATAAGGGGAAAATTTCGGCTGTAAAGCGTTGACCCCTGCAAGCATGGCGGTGACGGTGACAAAGGAGCAAATTAAAAAAGAAACGCGTATGACAACCGAAAATTTTGGAAATACGCCGTTTAAAAATCCGTCTAACGAGCCGTATTTTGTGCCAAAGGAGAAAAGAAAATAGAAATACAAAAAGAACAGGCAGGCGGTCAACAAAAGAACGGGAAAAAAAGCTTCTCCGCCGAAAAAGCGGACAAGCTCTCTACCGGAAATGAATCCTGCGCCGATGACTGAACCGACGACGGTAAAAGTTGTCTTTAAAACTGCCTTCACAAGGCATATATATGAAAGTCAACGATTAATTATGCAAAATTGTTTATGGCTTTTTACGAAATGACGAGCTCGTAGAGCAATTTTAACTCATCGGCGTCCATTAAAACGGGCACGGGATAGAGCGGATTTGCCTCCTGATCGGCATGCGCCGCCAAAAGAGGAATATCCTCCCGTCGGATGCCCGACAAGGCTTGGGGAATGTTCATGCTTTGATTTAATTTTTTGATCGCCTCAATGAATTTAGCCGCGCCCGTAGCATAGCAATCGGCGGCGTCCACCACCCCTGCCGCGCGTCCGAGTGCATACAGCTTTTTGTGTATTTTTGCGCCGTACGTCTGTAAAACGTGCGGTAACAACACGGCGTTGGCGAGTCCGTGCGGAATGTTATACCGTCCCCCTAACGAGTGTGCGACAGCGTGTACGTAGCCAACGTACGATTTGGAAAAGGCAAGCCCTGCAAGATAGGCGGCTTGGAGCATATTGGCGCGAGCGGTGTAGTCTTGCCCACAATCATACACTCGCTTGATATTTTCAAATATAAGCCGCACCGCGTGCAACGACTGCGCCCGCGTTTGCTTGGTGGTGGAACGCCCGATGTACGCCTCTACTGCGTGGGTGAGGGCATCCATGCCCGTGGTTGCCGTGAGATGCGGCGGCAGAGAATAGGTGACCTCAGGGTCAAGTACGGCAATTGAAGGAATAAGCGGAAAGCTGTTGATTGTGTATTTATCCTTCTTTTCGGTGTCGGTAATGACGGCGGTCAGTGTTACTTCGCTGCCCGTACCCGCTGTGGTGGGAATAGCGATAAGCATAGGAATGGCTCGGCGTACGCGCAGAAGCCCTTTTAAGCCACGCAAGCTCTTTTTGGGATAAGCAATTCTTGCGCCGACGGCTTTGGCACAGTCCATTGGCGAGCCGCCGCCAAACGCAATGATGCATTGACAGCTTTCCTTTAAGTATAACTCCCTTGCCGACTCTACGTTTTGAACCGTGGGATTGGGGCAGGTATCCTCGTATACGGCACAGGCAATGCCCTTTTGCTGCAAGGCTTGTTCGAGCGACAAAGTCAAGCCGAGTGCCCGAATGGATTTATCGGTGACGAGCAGTACCCGTTTATAGCCCTTATCCAATAAAAGCGGGAGTATTTCTTGAACGCTGTCGTATACCTTTGGCGTGCGATAGGGCAAAAAAGGCAGAGCGATACGCATAATTGCCTGAAAGCCCCTGCAATAAATTTTTTTAAGCAAATTCACGGTGATTCCCCTTTTATGCGTTAATCGGTTAGATTATAGCCATACAATTCTTAATTTATAAAAGAAAAAATACGGCGAGGACGACGGCGCCGAGAGCGATGCGGTACCAGCCGAAAATTTTAAAATCGTGCTTTTTCACGAAGCTCATTAAAAACTTAATGACTGCGAGCGATACCACGAAAGCGACAGCCATGCCCACGATGAGCGCGGAAATTTCGGAAAATATAAGCTCGTTGCCTTCCACCAAGAATTTGACTGCCTTCAATAGGCTTGCGCCGAACATGGTGGGAATGGCGAGGAAGAAGGAAAACTCCGCCGCCGTGGTGCGGGATACGCCGATGAGCAGCGCTCCGACGATGGTGGCACCCGAACGGGAGGTGCCGGGAATCATGGCGAGCGATTGAAAAAGTCCGAATAAAATTGCCGTTTGAAAGGTGATTTCGGCAATGGAATTGATACGGGGCGTGCGTTTTTTATTCCAGATTTCCACAGCGATGAAGGCTACGCCGTAGACGATGAGCATAATGGCAATGACCACGCCGTTGTAGAGATGCTCCTCTAAAAAATCGTCGAGCAAAAAGCCCAAAACAGCAGTGGGAATACAGGCCACGACAACTTTGAGCCACATACAGCACACGTCTTTTTCTAACGTCAGCTTTTTATCCTTGATGCCGACGGGACACAGCTGCTTGAAAAACGCCAGAATAACGGCGAAAATTGCACCCAACTGAATGACGACGAAGAACATTTCCTTGAACGCCTCGCTCATATTCAGCGGAATAAACTCGTCGATGAGGTACATATGCCCCGTACTGCTGACGGGCAACCATTCGGTAATGCCCTCCACGATACCCAAAAGTATGACTTTTAAAAGTTCTATAAAATCCATAGATTTCTCCTATGAAATATATTTATTCTTTGAGGTAAACGAAAAGAACGGCAATAAAATACCGTTCGTTTTCATTGTTCAGATGTTTTAAATTATACCTCTTCCATGGAATGGGCAACGAAGCACAAATGGTCGCCAACTCTTTCTAAATTGCAGACGAGGTTGATGAATACGCTGCTGTTTTCGGCTTTGCACTGACCGGCGTTCAAGCGCTCGATATGGTCGTTGACCAACTGCTTACGCATAACGTCTACGTCGTTCTCCAATTCGTCCACCGCGGAAAGCCCGCTGAAATCCTTATTGACGAGCACCTTTCTGACCTCGGCGTACAGGTCTTGAATTTTCTTGAACATTTCCTCTACCTTTTCGTTGACGCCCGCAGAGAAGGTCATATTGTGCTTGATTTCGCGTCTGGTATACTTGGTGAGGTTATCGGCAATTTCGGCAATACGCTCAATGTCACCGATATCTTTATGCAATGCGGAGATGATTTTTTCGTCGCGTAAGGAGATATCGCCGCTGGACACCTGCACGAGATAGTCGGCAATTTCTCTGTTGAGTGCGGTAATTTCTTCGTTCTTGGCTAAAATGGCCTCGGTAGTGCTTTCGTCGCGTTTCAAATAAGAATCGAGTGCTACGGCAAGGTTTTCCATGCTCATGTCAGCCATGCGCACGCGCTCTTTGCCGAGCTGCTCGATGGCGATCGCCGGCGTGGATAACATACGCTTGTCCATAAAGGTAACTTTTTGCACCGTTTCTCTCTTTTCGGGTACAATCAAGCCCGAAAGCTTGACGAATACACCGACAAACGGCAGGAACAGGGCAGTACAGGTAAGATTGAACAGCGTGTGGAATACGGCAATTTGCTGACCGGGATTGGAGAAAATTGCTCCGATGGTCATATCCATAAAGTTGGAAGGAGCAACGATTATATCCCAGATATTGAGCAGGATAAAGAACAATGCTGCGCCCAATACGTTGAACATCAAATGGATAACCGAAGTGCGCACTGCATTGCGGTTTGCGCCGATACAAGACATCATTGCCGTTACGCAGCTACCGATGTTCGTACCCAATATGAAATAAATTACGCCCGTGGCGTTCGATCCCATCATGAGTCCGGCGTTCGCCATCGTGAGCACGATGGAAGTGGTTGCGCTGGACGATTGAATGAGCGCCGTGGAGATAACGCCCACAAGCAAGAGTAAAAACGGATTGTCAATGTTTGCGAGCAGCGTTCTTACACCCTCTACCTCGCTGAACACTTTCATGGATGCGCTCATGCCCTCCAAACCGACGAATACCAAGCCCAAACCGCCTAAAATCAGACCGATTGTCTTTAAACTGTCCTTTTTGCAGAGCATATTCATGAAGATGCCCACAACGGTGAATGCCGTGGCTATTTCAACGATGTCTATGCTGAAACCAAAGTCTAAGCCGTCGAGCGAGGCAATGTGTGCCGTGATGGTCGTACCGATGTTGGCACCCATGATCATCGCCGTTGCCTGATACAAGGACATGATGCCGACGTTGACGAAGCCGACGATCATGACCGTGGTAGCGCCCGAGCTCTGCACGATTGCCGTTGCAGCCGCACCGATGCCCACGCCTGCGAGTTTGCTCTTGGATACCTTGGAAAACATTTTTTTCAAGCCGCCGGAGGCAATTTTTTCCATGTTGTCGCTCAACAGCTTAAAGCCGATGAGGAGTGCGCCAAGCCCTGCTAAAAGTCCGATGACAGCTGAAAAATAATCGTTAAAATCCAGAGCTGCGCTTGCGAGTAAGGTTGACATTCGTAAAATCTCCTTTATTTTTCGTAAAGTGTGGTTTTTAAAAGGTATACAGAGTATACCATTCCTATTTATTATAAAATATTTTTAAAAAAAAATCTACTGAATGGCATAAAAAAATTATAAAATTTTACAAGCGCAAAAAAATAACGGCTTCTCATAAAGAAAAACCGTTATTATTTTCTGATTATTCCGCCGCAATATTACAGCGAATGGATTGAATGGCGCTCTTCTCCAATCGGGAAACCTGCGCTTGGGAAATTCCCACTTCTTCGGATATTTCGGTCTGGGTCTTACCTTCGTAATAGCGCAAAAAGAGAATTTTTTTCTCACGCTCCTGCAGTTGATTCATGGCTTCTCCCAACGCAACGTGCTCGGTCCAGATTTCGTCGTTGTTCTTTTCATCGTAAATTTGGTCCATCAGCAAAAGCGCGTCGCCCGATTTATTATAGACGGGCTCGTACAGTGAAACGGGGTCGGAAATTGCATCCAACGCATAGACCACCTCTTTGACCGCAACGTTCATTTCCTTGGCGATATTTTCGATGCTGGATTCTTGGGACTGCTCTTCAAGCTTTTCCCGCACCTTCAACACTTTATACGCCGTATCCCGAATGCTGCGACTGACTCTTAGAGAGTTGCCATCCCTTAAATAGCGCTTAATTTCCCCCAAAATCATGGGTACGGCGTAGGTGGAAAACTTTACCCCCACGCTCACGTCAAAATTGTCGATGGCTTTGATTAAGCCGATGCAGCCCGCCTGAAATACGTCGTCGGCGTTGGCGTTCTTGGACCAGAAGCGCTTGACCAGGGACAGCACCAACCGCATATTGCCCACGATGAATTTCTCACGCGCTGCCGCATCTCCCTGTTTTAAGAGAAGAATGAGCGATTCGTTCTCCTCGGCGGAGAGCAGGGGCAAGCCCGACGTCTGTACACCGCAAATTTCTACCTTTTGCATCATACTTTTTTACCTCCCGTATGTATCCACAGTTTGGAGGCACTGTCAGTATGCGCAAATTTTTTTTGTTTTACTCTTTACTCTATTCCATTTTTTTAATTTCAACCTTCAATCGGTCGATGATTTTCTTTTCCAAGCGGGATATGTAGCTTTGGGAAATACCCAACAGGTCTGCCACTTCTTTTTGCGTGAGCTCCTCTTTGCCGTTCAAGCCGAAGCGAAGATAGATTATTTTTTTCTCCCGTTCGGGCAGCTTTTCCACCGCCTCTTTCAACAGCTCCCGTTCGACGTTGTGCTCGACCTTTCCGTAGACGGCGTCGGTATCCGTACCCAATACGTCCGAAAGCAACAGTTCGTTGCCGTCAAAGTCGGTGTTGAGCGGTTCGTCAAAGGACACCTCGGCCTTCAATCGCACGCTGCGGCGCAAATACATTAAAATTTCATTTTCAATACAGCGAGAGGCGTAGGTCGCCAGCTTGATATTCTTTTCCAGGCGATAGGAATTGATGGCCTTGATGAGCCCCAAGGTGCCGATGGAAATTAAATCCTCGGCGTCTACCCCCGTATTGTCGAATTTTCGGGCGATATACACCACCAAGCGAAGATTGTGTTCAATGAGACTGGCACGGATGCGCTCCACGTCCTGAGCGTTGTTTAATTTTTCCAACAGCTCCCCCTCCTCCTCGGCATTGAAGGGCAGGGGCAATGCCTCGCTCCCGCAGATGTAGTGAATGACGTTGTTCTCTTCTTCCCTCAACGCCTGTCGCTGCGGAAGAAGTTTTTTCCATAAGTCAGTCAATTTTATGAGTAGTTGTTTAAACACTTTGTTCCTCCCTGAATATCTGCGGTTGCAGAATAATTTGATAGCCCTTCCCCAAAGCAACGGGCGAAAGAGCCAAATAGACATTCTCTATTATATTCTCCCGGTTTTCCGAATATATCTGTATCGTCGCCTGAAAAATTTTCAGTTCTCCTCCGCCCGTGGCGGTATGTACGTACATGCGCTCCAAAGGAACGTCTTTTGAGTTTTCTTCATTGAGTAAGCTTTTAGAAAGACTCTTATCAATGAGGCAGACGGGAGAGCCGTGAAAGGTGAGCGAATTGCCCGTATCCAGCAGTCCGATCCCCTCGACCTGCATGCCTTTGAAGGTGATTTTACACGAATACAATAATTTTTTATTGCGGTAACGGCGGTAGAGCGAGGAAATAAGCTTGACGCAAGCGATCCCGAAAACCAGCGCGGATATCAGCACGGTGAAGGCAGGCGTTTGGCGCAAAATATAGTTGCCGTTTTCCATCTCGTTTTGGAGAAAGAAGCTATCCATGCCCAAGAGTAAGCCGCCAAGCGCAAAGGTATACAGATAAAAAAACGGTAGGATAAGCAAGGCGTTTTTTATCTGTTTGGAGACCGCCGTCAAACATAAAATACCGCCGAAGAGATATTTGACGGCAAAGGCGTACCCATCGCTCAGGGGTAAAAGCGGAAACAAAACGGCGAATACAGAGCCGAGCAACGCCGCCAGCAGCAAACGAGGTTTGGATATAGGCAGACGGACGGTTTTAAAGGAAAGGTATAACAAAAGTCCGTCCAATATGAAATTTTCCACGATGGCGTATTCGATATAAACTTCCACTCTCTCTTCCCCGGGAAAAAGTATAGCGGAGCAAAAGCAAAGAAAATTGACCCGTTTTGTAGTTATGGGTCGCATTTTGTATAAAGAAAAATCTCAATAATTCGCCTTAAAAAGAGAAAAGAAAAATACAAATGGCGCATTATTCTCTTTGAAAGGTTTGATTTTTGACAAATAATGGGTTATAATAATGGTATCACACTTTCATAGAATAACTTAAATAAGGAGTTTACCATGAAAATTATTGTAGTGGGTTGCGGAAAAATCGGTAAGACGATCATCGAGAGTTTGGTAAAAGAACGCCACGAGGTCTTTGCCGTGGACAGCAACCCCGACGTCGTGGAAGAAATTCGAAATTTATACGACGTCATTTGTCTTTGCGGCAACGGAACCGAATATGAGAATTTGAAAAGCTTGGGTGTGGATAAGGCGGAACTGTTTATTGCGGTAACTCCTTCGGACGAGCTCAATATGCTCGCGTGCTTTGCCGCCAAACGCATGGGCGCGCATTATACCGTAGCGCGCATACGAAATTTGGAGAATAACGACGCCAGCTTGGACTTTTTCAAGGAGCAATTGGAGCTGTCTATGGCAATCAACCCCGAGCGGCTCGCCGCCGAGGCAATATATCAGATTTTAAAGCTCCCCTCTGCAACCAAGGTGGAAACCTTTGCAGGAAAGGAGATTGCCATTATAGAAGTGTTGCTTTCGGAGAGCTCTGCCTTGGACGGCATCTCTTTGATGGAGCTTAAAAAACGGCATCATAAGGAAAACTTCTTAATTGCCACCGTACAGCGCGGAGAAGAAGTTTTTATCCCCAAGGGGAACTTCCAGTTAAAGACGGGGGATAAAATCGGCATCGTCATTTCCAAACGGGAAGCCCAGCGACTGTTGAACGCCTTTGGCGAGGCGCAAAAATCCGTCAAGGACGTCATCATCGTGGGCGCGGGAACGACCTCTACCTACCTTGCCAAGATGCTGACTTCCAGCCGTCAGGCAGTACGCTTGATAGAATGCGACCAAAAGCGCTGCGAGGAAGTTTGCGAGCTATTGCCCGACAACATAACCGTCATTCACGGCGACGGAATGTCCCAAGAGCTATTGATGGAAGAGGGAATTTTGAATACCGACGCATTCGTTGCACTGACCGACAGAGAAGAAGACAATATTTTAATTTCCTTCTACGCTATGTCCCAAGAGGTGCCCAAGGTCATTTGCAGAGCAGAACGGGACGAGATTTCCTCAATCGCCGAAAAACTGGGCTTGGCATGTATGATTTCACCGAGAAAAATTGCGGCAGACGTCATCGTCAAATACGCCAGAGCCTTGGAAAATTCCTTGGGCAGTCAAATTGAAACGCTGTATTCGCTGATGAACGGTATGGCGGAAGCCTTGGAATTTAAGGTTTTAAGCGATTTTGAATATACCAATATCCCCTTAAAACAGATGAAATTGCACGAAAACGTATTGGTTGCGGGCATTACCCGTGGACGCAAAGCCATCATCCCGACGGGCGACGACGTTATTTTACCCGGTGACGACGTTGTAATCGTTGCCGAAGGCAAGAGAATTTTAAGCCTTTCGGATATTATTGCGAGGTAATTTGTATGAATTACAGAATGGTTTTCAATACGATAGGCAAGGTGCTGCGCATTGAGAGTATTCTCCTGCTTCTCCCCACCGTCGTGGCGATGATTTACACCGAATGGTGGCAGGCGTTTGCGTTGTTTATTACCGCGTGTATTGCCTTCGTTTTGGGCATGGGTATGGTCTTTCTCTGTAAACCCAAAAATCGGTTCGTGTATGCAAAGGAAGGCTTGGTAACCGTAGCGTTGGCTTGGCTGGCGGTATCGCTGGTCGGAGCGCTCCCCTTCGTCATCAGTGGCGAGATACCCAATTATATCGACGCTTTGTTTGAAACCGTGAGCGGTTTTACCACGACGGGTGCTTCTATTTTGACCGACGTGGAGAGTATGTCGAAGGGAATGCTCTTTTGGCGGAGCTTTACGCATTGGATCGGCGGCATGGGCGTTTTGGTGTTCTTTTTGGCGTTTTCGGGAAAATCGGACGATCGCTCCATTCATATTTTGCGCGCCGAGATGCCCGGTCCCATCGTGGATAAGGTTACACCAAAAGCCAGAGATACGGCAATCATTTTGTACGTCATTTACATGGCGCTTACCTTGGTGTTGCTCATTATGCTGTTGTTCGGCGGCATGGATTTGTTTGAAAGCGCCATACACGCCTTCGGTACTGCCGGCACGGGCGGTTTTGGCGTAAAAGCAGACGGCATTGCGAGCTATAGCCCCTATATACAGTGGGTAATTGCCGTTTTCATGATGCTGTTCGGGGTTAATTTTAATTTATATTATCTGTTAATTCTCGGAAAAATCGGTAGCTTTTTTAAAAGCAGAGAGCTGTGGGTATACCTCGGCATCATATTTACCGCTACCGTAGCGATTGGCTTTAACGTCTTTGCCTTATACGGCAACATTGCCGATACCGTTCGGATTTCCTTTTTCCAGGTGTCCTCGCTGATGACCTCGACGGGGTTTGCCACGGCAGACTTCGCGCAGTGGTCCGCGATGGCGAGAACGGTACTATTGATGCTCATGTTCGTGGGCGCTTGCGCAGGCTCCACGGGAGGCGGGTTTAAGGTGTCAAGGTTGATGATTTTAATTAAGAAAACCGTCAACGATTTGAAAAAGGTACTACACCCTCGCACCTCCACCGTGGTTAAAATGGAAGGAAAACGCTTGGACGAAGAAACGTTGAACGGCGCAAGCTCGTATTTGACCGTCTACGTGATTATCTTTTTGGTAGTATTTTTACTGCTCTCTTTGGATACGGGAGTGGCAAGCGACCTTGCCGTTGAAACCAATCTTTCGGCGACACTGGCATGCTTGAATAATATCGGCCCCGGACTTGGAGCAATTGGTCCCATGTCCAGCTATGCGGCTTATTCCCCTTTGTCTAAAATACTCTTATCCATCACCATGCTGCTGGGCAGATTGGAGATTTATCCCCTCTTACTGACCTTAACCCCCATGACTTGGTTAAAAAAATAATATTTTTCAAGTAATAAAAAAAGTCTTTGTGAATTTTCACAAAGACTTTTTTGTTGTTTTTAATTATACGTTGGCTGCGTCTACGGTTTGGTCGTTATCCTCGCCCTCTGCCGCTTGGGCTACCGCCAATTCTTCAGCTTCAGGAAGCGTTGTGGTATAGGAGGAGAGTACGACGGGAGAACATTCTCTGTACTGCTTTAAGCCCGTACCTGCGGGAATGAGCTTACCGATGATGACGTTTTCCTTCAAGCCCATGAGATAGTCTCTCTTGTTCTTGATGGCGGCGTCGGTGAGCACCTTTGCCGTTTCCTGGAAGGACGCTGCCGAGAGGAAGCTTTCGGTTGCCAAGGATGCCTTGGTGATGCCGAGGAGCGTTCTCTTACCGCTTGCGGGAATACCGCCCTTTTCGATTGCCATTTCATTCTGCTGTTCAAAGTAGAACAAGTCAACCAATTCACCGGGGAGCATTTCGGTGGTTCCTGCGTTTTCAACCTTGATTTTGCGGAGCATTTGACGAACGATGATTTCAACGTGCTTATCGTTAATTTCAACACCCTGCGAACGGTATACCGACTGTACCTGCTCCAAGATATATTCCTGTACGGCGCGGAAGCCGACGATGGATAAGATCTTCTGAGGGTCTTTCGGACCTGCGTTGAGCTGTGCGCCCGGCGCAATCTTGTCGCCCGTCTTTACCTTCAACTCAGCGTTGTAAGGCAGGTCGTATTCCTTGGTTTCATTGGTCGCTTCGTTGCGAATGACAATGTGGTTGGTGTTGTTGGAGTTGTCTACGAGTACCGTACCGTCAATTTCGGAAATGGTGGATACGCCCTTAGGCTTGCGTGCTTCGAACAATTCTTCGACACGGGGCAAACCTTGGGTGATGTCGCCCGTTGCTGCAATACCGCCCGTGTGGAAGGTACGCATGGTGAGCTGGGTACCGGGTTCACCGATGGACTGCGCTGCAATGACGCCAACCGCTTCACCGATTTTGATGGGACGGGTGGTTGCCATGTTTTTACCGTAACACTTGGCGCATACGCCGTGTTTGGACATACAGGTGAATACGCTGCGGATAGCCACTTCTTCAATTAAGAACAGAGGTACTTCAGTCATGCCGTTTTCCAGCATCTGACGGCAGATATCCGCCGTGAAGCGCTCGCCCTTCTTGGCGATGGGCTGTTGTGCCGCAAGCTCTACGTCCTTGGCGATTCCTCTGCCGTAATACTTGGAAGCATTGTCGGCAATGGATACCGTTTCAGTGAGAGAGGCAATGTATTTTGCCTTTTCCTGCGTGATAAATTCGTTGCATTCTACGATAATCTCGCCCGTCGTGGGGTTGATGACGTCTTCGGATGCGAAACGGCCGGTCAATCTGTCGGCTAAGCCCTCGACGATTTGATTGTCGGCATTCATGATGGCGCGGATTTTCATGCCACGGGGCTTTTTGCCGGCGCAGCAATCGTCTTCACGGACGATAACGTCCTGCGCAACGTCTACCAAACGTCTGGTGAGGTAACCGGAGTCTGCCGTCTTTAACGCCGTATCTGCCAAACCTTTACGTCCACCGTGCGAGGAGATGAAGTATTCGAGTACCGAAAGGCCCTTTTTATAACAGGATTTAACGGGAACTTCAATCTTTTTACCTTGGGGGTTTACCATGAGGCCGCGCATACCGGCAAGCTGTTTAATCTGGTCGATGGAGCCACGGGCGCCCGAGTCTGCCATCATCCAAATAGGATTGAACTTATCTTCTCTGCCCTGCTTGGTGAGTGCCTTTGCCACTTCGTCGGTGGCGGTATCCCATGCGTTGATAACGGCGGTGTAACGTTCTTCGTCACGCATCAAACCGCGGGCGTAGTTCTTGGCGATTCTTGCAACCGTGCTTTCGGCTTTGCCGACGATTTCTTCCTTGACGGCGGGAATCTTCATGTCGAACACCGAGGTGGTGAGTGCGGCGTAGGTGGAGTATTTATACCCTCTTTCCTTGATAGCGTCGAGCACCGCGGAAGCCTTGGGTGCACCGCCCGTGCGGAAGCAAGCTTCGACAATGCGGGAGAGGTGCTTCTTGCCGATTGCCTTGGCACCGCCGATAAATTCGTCGGCGAGCTCGTATTTGAGGTAATCTTCGGGAGTATCTCTCTTGACGAAGTCCAAGTCCTGAGGCATATCGTCGTTATAGATAATTCTGCCGACGGTGGTTTTGATGATACCCGACACGACCAACTTACCCTCTTCGTTTCTATCAACGACGGCGGTGTTGACGAGCGTGTTGTTTTTAATTGCTTTGTATTCGGCAACCGACTGTTCCAATTCGGTTTCGCCTTTTAAGGAGAGCTTTTGACCTTCAATATAATAAGGTAAAGGTAAATTGCCGAATTTTTCTTCGGGAAGCTCTACGGTGCGTCTGACGAAAATTTCGTCCTGACACTGCTGAATCTTGGTTTGGTACGCCATGACCGCTTCGTTGACCGAAGCGTATACGGGAGGAATATAGACCTGACCGTTTTCGGAGGGACGTGCGAACTCGTCGTACGTTCTGCCTGCTTCACGGCGTAAAATGGTGAGGTAATACGCACCGATAATCATATCCTGCGTGGGCGACATAACGCTCTTACCGTCGGCAAGCTTTAAGATGTTGTTTGCCGAGAGCATTAAAAAGCGTGCTTCTGCCTGCGCTTCGGTGGATAAGGGAAGGTGCACTGCCATCTGGTCGCCGTCAAAGTCGGCGTTGAAGGGGCCGCAGACCAAGGGAGAGATTTTGATGGCTCTGCCCTCAATGAGGACGGGTTCAAACGCCTGAATGGACAGACGGTGCAAAGTAGGTGCACGGTTTAAAAGGACGGGGTGGTCCTTGATAACGCTTTCGAGTACGTCCCAAACCTCGGCTTTGCCCTTTTCGACAAAGCGCTTTGCACTCTTGATGTTGTGGCATTTATTGCCTGCAACCAAGCGCTTCATGACGAAGGGCTTGAACAGCTCGAGTGCCATTTCTTTGGGGAGACCGCATTGATAAATTTTGAGCTCGGGACCGACGACGATAACCGAACGGCCGGAATAGTCAACACGTTTACCCAAGAGGTTCTGACGGAAACGGCCCTGTTTACCTCTGAGCATTGCCGAGAGAGATTTGATTTCACGGTTGGATGCGGAGAGCAAGGGTTTGCCGTGACGGCCGTTGTCGATGAGAGCGTCTACCGCTTCTTGCAACATTCTCTTTTCGTTCTTGATGATCATTTCGGGCGCGCCGATTTCAATCATCTTTTTCAAACGGTTGTTGCGGTTGATAACTCTGCGGTATAAATCGTTCAAGTCCGAGGTTGCAAAGCGTCCGCCGTCCAGCTGTACCATGGGACGGATTTCGGGCGGAATGACGGGCAGAACGGTTAAAATCATCCATTCGGGACGGTTACCGCTCTTGCGGAAGGATTCCAAAATTTCAATTCTCTTGACTGCCGTAGCCAATTTTTGACCGCCGGAATTGCTGTCGATAATCTCGCGCATTTCCTGACATTCTTTTTCCAAATCGACTGCCATTAAGAGCTCGCGGATTGCCTCGGCGCCCATGCCCACTTTTAAGCCGGTTACCGAGCTGTCGCCGTACTGTTCTTCGAGCTCACGGAGCTGTTTGTCGTTGATAACTTGCTTGTATACCAAGCCCGGAACGTTGCCCGGATCGAGCACGACGTAAGCGGCAAAATAAATGACCTGTTCGAGCTGCTTGGGACCCATGCCCAAGATTAAGCCGATTCTCGAAGGCACGCCTCTGAAATACCAGATGTGCGAAACGGGCGCAGCGAGAGAGATGTGACCCATTCTTTCTCTACGCACCTTGGAGCGGGTAATTTCTACGCCGCACTTTTCGCACTTGATGCCTTTATAACGAACACGCTTGTATTTACCGCAGTGACATTCCCAGTCCTTCGTGGGGCCGAAAATCTTTTCGCAGAAAAGACCGTCACGCTCGGGTTTTTGAGTTCTATAGTTGATGGTTTCGGGCTTGGTTACCTCGCCGTAAGACCATTCTCTGATTTTTTCAGGAGATGCTACGCTGATCTGAATGGAGTTAAAATCGTTTAATTCGTACATATTATCCTCCCGTTATTCTTCTATTTCGTCGTCTTCGTCGCCGAATAAATCGTCAAAACGAAGGTCTTCGTCCACGTCGCTCATATCGTCCTCGTCGTCGAAGTCAAGGTCGTCGGAGAGCAATTCTTCCTCATCGTCCTCGTCCGCAAAGAGCGAGCCGACTTCTTCGTCGTCCTCGTCGTCGAAAGAGCCGAGGTCGAAGGTTTCTTCCTCTTCGGCTTCGCTGACGGGCGTGCTGCGCATGGAGCGACGGTCGACGGGTTCGTCCTCTTCCTCAAATTCACGCAAGATGAGCTCGCTGTTGTTTTCGGTGAGCACTCTTACGTCGAGAGCCAAGGACTGCAATTCCTTTAATAATACCTTAAAGGCTTCGGGGATACCCGGTTCGGAAATGTTGTTGCCCTTAACGATGGATTCGTACGTCTTGACACGGCCGACGATGTCGTCCGATTTGACGGTTAAAATTTCCTGCAAAATGTGTGCCGCGCCGTACGCTTCGAGCGCCCAAACTTCCATTTCACCGAAACGCTGACCGCCGAACTGCGCTTTACCGCCGAGGGGCTGTTGGGTGATCATGGAGTAAGGACCGATGGAACGTGCGTGGATTTTATCGTCGACCAAGTGAATGAGCTTAATCATATACTGTACGCCGACGGTTACTCTGTTTTCAAAGGGTTCGCCCGTTCTGCCGTCGAATACCTGGAACTTACCGTCTACCTTGCCCTCGGGGTTCAGGATATTGTTTTCACGGAAGAGCTGTTCGATGTCCGACTCGGTTGCGCCGTCGAATACGGGGGTTGCAATCTTCCAGCCAAGCTGTTTGCAGACGTAGCCGAGGTGCACCTCCAATACCTGACCGATGTTCATACGGGAAGGAACGCCTAAGGGGTTTAACAGAATTTGCAAGGGGGTACCGTCTGCGAGGAAGGGCATATCCGCCTGAGGCAATACACGGGAGATAACGCCCTTGTTGCCGTGACGGCCTGCCATCTTATCGCCGACCTGGATTTTACGCTTTTGCGCAATGTATACTCTTACAACCTTATTGACGCCGGGTTGCAATTCGTCTTTGTTCTCTCTGGTGAATACCTTGACGTCTACGATAACGCCGCCTTCACCGTGAGGTACCTTCAAAGAGGTATCTCTGACCTCTCTTGCCTTTTCGCCGAAGATGGCGCGGAGCAATCTTTCTTCGGGGGTGAGCTCGGTTTCGCCCTTCGGGGTGGTTTTACCGACAAGAATATCACCGCCGTGTACTTCCGCACCGATGCGAATGATACCGTCCTCGTCCAAATCCTTCAAGGCGTCGTCACCGACGTTGGGAATGTCACGGGTGATTTCCTCAGCGCCGAGCTTGGTGTCACGGGCTTCGGTTTCGTATTCTTCAATGTGAATGGAAGTGAATACATCGTCCTGTACCAACTTTTCGGAGAGCAAGATTGCGTCCTCGAAGTTGTAGCCTTCCCATTCCATATAGCCGATTAAAATATTTTTACCGAGCGCCAGCTCGCCGTTGTTGGTCGAAGGACCGTCGGCAATGACTTCCCCTTTGAACACTCTGTCGCCCGTGTTGACAATGGGCTTTTGGTTCAAACAGGTGCCTTGATTGGAGCGTTCGAATTTCTTCAAGGGATATTCGGTGATAATTCCGCTATCCTCTTTGATCGTAATCTTGTCGGAAGCTGCGCCGATGACCACGCCGCCTTCCTTTGCCGTTACCATAACGCCGGAGTCACGGGCGATTGCCGCTTCAACGCCGGTTGCGACGATGGAAGCCTCGGTCTTCAACAGAGGCACTGCCTGACGTTGCATGTTCGAGCCCATGAGCGCACGGTTGGTATCGTCGTTTTCCAAGAAAGGAATGAGCGCCGTTGCAACCGATACGAGCTGTTTGGGGGATACGTCCATGTAGTCCATCTTGTCGGCGGGCAATTCGGTAATCAAATCCTGATGACGGCAACCGACGAGTTGGTTTTTGAAGTAGCCGTTTTCGTCCAAGGGTTCGTTTGCCTGCGCTACGAAATATTTATCCTCTTCGTCTGCCGTGAGGTATTCTACCTTATCGGTGACGTAGGTCGAAAGAATTTTACCGTTCTCATCGTAGGTATGCTCTACCTTTCTGTACGGCGACATGATGAAGCCGTATTCGTTGACGCGGGAGAAGGTAGCCAACGAGGAAATCAAACCGATGTTCTGACCTTCGGGCGTTTCAATGGGACACATTCTGCCGTAGTGCGAGTGGTGAACGTCGCGCACTTCAAAGGTAGCGCGGTCACGGTTCAAACCGCCGGGACCGAGCGCGGAGAGCTTACGCTTGTGCGTCAATTCCGAGATGGGGTTGGTCTGGTCCATGAACTGCGAGAGCTGCGAGGAGCCGAAGAATTCACGGATTGCCGCGGATACAGGGCGGATATTGATTAAGCTGGCGGGCGTAACCTCCATGGGGTCCTGCGTCGCCATTCTTTCCTTAATTAAACGCTCCAATCTTGCAATACCCACGCGCAGTTGGTTTTGCAGGAGCTCGCCAACCGAACGCACGCGGCGGTTGCCGAGGTGGTCGATGTTGTCCACCGTACCGATGTTGTAGCGAAGGTCGATGTTCGAGGAGATGGAAGCGATGATATCGTCCACCGTGATGTGCTTGTGGTTGAGCTTTTCGATTAAAGGCTTGATTGCCTTCTTTTCTTCCTTGGAAAGCTCACGTTCGGGCGCGCCCAGAATTTCGTGGAAGAGCTTACAAGCCGTAACAAAGCGGATACGGTTGATGTTTCTCTTTTCTCTGTTCTTCTTTTCTTCGGGCTTTTCGTCTGCGACGTCCTTCTTTTCCTGCGTATAATAAAGGTTATTGATTTCCTCAACGTAGCGTGCGGCAACCGTTTCCACGTCGTCCGTTTTTAACTCTTCGGCAATCTTCTGAGAGAATACGAAGTTGGGATAGTAGACGGTGGGCAGTAAACCGAGCTTCTTGGGGTCGAAATCACTGACTGCGGAGAAGTCTACGGTGTTGTTACCGATAATTTTGTGGCGAATTTCGCCTTCTTCCTCGTCCTTGACGAGAACGAAAATTTCATTGATGCCGGCGTTTTGAATTTCTTTGGCCTTCTGCTCGGAAATTTTTTGACCTGCCTCTGCCAAAATTTCACCCGTTTGGGGATTGATAACGTCGTCGGCAACACGGCAGCCGGGCAATCTGTACGCCAAGTTCAGCTTTTTGTTGAATTTATAACGGCCAACCTTGACTACGTCGTAACGGCGTGCGTCAAAGAAGAGGTTGTTTAAATGCTGTTTAACCGATTCTTCGGTGGGCACTTCGCCCGGACGCAGACGGCGATAGAGTTCAACCAAGCCCTCGGATTCGGATTTTACCGTATCCTTGGCGATGGTGTTTTCGATCATCTTGTCCCCTTCGAAGAGCTCGGAAATAGCTCTGTCAGAGCCGAAGCCCAAGGCACGCAAGAGCACGGTAGCGCACAGCTTTCTCTTTCTGTCTACCTTAATCCAGAGCACGCCCTGTAAGTCCTGTTCAAGCTCCAACCATGCCCCACGGTTGGGGATAACGGTGGTATTGAAAATTTCCTTACCTGCTTTTTTGTCCTTTTCGGATGCGTTATACACGCCCGAGGAACGCACGAGCTGGGAAACGATGGCGCGTTCTGCGCCGTTGATGATGAACGAACCGTGCTCGGTCATCAAAGGAATGTCGCCCATAAAGACTTCCTGGTCGACCGTCTCCTGCTTGACCTTATTGACCAGTCTTACCTTGACCCGAAGGGCCTTGGCATACGTAGCGTCACGGTTTCTGCATTCCTTTTCGTCGTACTTGGGTTTGGCGGCGAATTCGTGCTCCAAGAAGTACATCTCAAAGTGGTCGGAGTAGTCCGTAATGGGAGAAAAATCTTCAAAGACGTCGGCAATCCCCTCGTTGATGAAGGAATGATAGCTGTCTTTTTGAATTTCTACCAAGTCGGGAATCTCGATTACTTCGTCAATGGAACCGAATTTCCGTCTTTCGTTTTTGCCGTACTTGACAATAGGTAAATTCATGTCGGTTTGTTTGCTCCTTTTCTTATTTTTTTATAATAACGAGCGATTTACCGAGTATATCTTTTCATCGATAAAAATCATGTTACCAAAATTAAAATTTTAAAAATTTTGAAAAACCCTTTACAGATTTAAAAATTTGCGGTATACTGTATTTGTTGAATGTTGGGTTTTTCTTGCTGTTTTAAGCATTTTTTGCCGCATTTTCGCTGTTAATTTTTGGTAAAAATCCAAAAAAGCGCAAAATACGCATAATAATACATTATGTTATTTTAAACACTTTTTTCGGGTTTGTCAACCAATTTTACCAAACTTTTTAAAATCGTTATAAAAATAATTGTTTTTGGAGCATTTTTCCATGAGAATTGACAAATTTTTAAAGGTTTCACGCATTTTAAAGCGCCGCACGGTAGCGCAGGAAGCCGCCAAGCAGGGCAAGGTATTCATCAACGGAAAAGAAGTGAAGCCCGCACACCAGGTAAAGGTGGGCGACGTGGTGGAAATTCAGTACGCCACCGACCGCCTGCGCTTTCGCATTCTGAACGTTTTGGAAGTGGTTAAAAAGAACGACGCCCCTTCGCTTTACGAAATTATCACGGAGTGAGAAAAAATGAAAGTTTCCGTCATTATCTGCGCCGCAGGAAGAGGCGAGCGCGCAGGCTTTGAAAAAAATAAATTGCTGGTACCCATGCCCGAGAACAACGGCGTTTGCGTGCTGGAAAAAACCGTGCAGAACTTCCTGCGTGAGGATGTTTTTGAGGTCATTGTCGCTACCTCTGTAAGCGATAGAGATGATATAGAGGCGCTTTTACGCCAATACCCCGTATGCAAGGTGGTATTGGGGGGCGAAACCCGTACGAAATCCGTGCAAAGCGCCCTGTCGCACGCATCGGGTGAGATTGTGTTAATCCACGACGGGGCAAGACCGTACGTCAGTCAAAAAATTATTTCCGACTGCATTGAGAGCGTAAAAAAACACGGCAGCGGCGTGTGCGCTTTGGCGACGACCGATACCGTGGTGATTGCAAATCAAGGAAAAATTGAGCAAGTGCCCGAGCGGGACAAGGTGTTTACCGTGCAGACTCCGCAGGGATTTTTGCGTGAAGAAATTATCAAAGCGTATGAAAAAATCAGCGAGGAGCGCTACACGGACGACTCCGCCGTGTACGCAAAATTCATCCGCCCCCCGCAGATTTTTTTAGGGGATATACGCAATAAAAAAATGACCTTTTCAGAGGATTTTCAGCCTACCATGCCCGCAAGAGTGGGCGTAGGCATCGACACGCACGCCTTTGGCAAGCCACAGGATTTTATTGTTTTGGCAGGGGTAAAAATTCCCTCGCACAGCGGTTTGGTGGCGCACTCGGACGGGGACGTATTGATACACGCCGTGATGGACGCGCTGCTCTCCGCCGTGGGCTTGCCCGACATCGGGCATTATTTCCCCGATACCGACGAGAAATGGAAGAATGCGGACAGCATGAAAATGCTGCAATCAGTGATGCAGGAAATAAAAAAACAGGGATTTACTCCCTGTAATATCTCTGTTGCCGTGCAGGCGGAAAAGCCAAAGCTCGCCAAGTTCATGCCTGCCATGACCCAAAGCTTGGCAAACGCCCTTTCGCTTCCCCTCTCTGCCGTGGGCATTACCGCCGGCACCGCCGAGGGCTTGGGCTTCGTGGGCGAGGGCAAGGGCATTACCGTAACGGCAAACGTGTTATTGAAAGAAATTTAAACCTTCTCTTTTAAAGTTTGAAGAATATACTCCGTATAAGCGGCGGCGATATTGATGCCCGTCGCTTTTTCCATTCCCTTGAAAAAGGCGTTGGAGTTGACCTCACAAAGAATTAAGCCCTCTTTGCCGAATAAAAAGTCGATGCCGCAATAATCGAGCGAAAGCGCCGAAGTGATTTTTTGCGTGAGCGTGATAATTTCCTGCGTAAGCGCAAAGGGTTCTCCCCTACCGCCCAAGGCGATATTCGAGCGAAAATCTTCATTGGAGGTGCGGAGCATGGCTGCAATGGGCTGCTTACCGACGGCGATGACGCGCAAGTCCTTGCCGTGGCTTTCAGCGACGTACTGCTGATAAAAATGCGGCGTCAAACGCAGATTTTGTGCGAGTGTGAAAAGCTCATCCTCGGTCTTTGCCAAAAATACTTCCCTGCCCAACGAGCCGTAGCTATGCTTGACGACGACGGGTAAGCCGAGGGAAGAAATCAGCGTTTTTGTATAGGTTTCAGGAATATCCGCTTGGGGCGTATAACAGAAGGGAGCGGGAATAATCTTGGGCATGGGTATGCCCTTTTGTGCCAAATGCAGGTGTGTGAGCATTTTATCGTCGCAAAGCTCTATGGTGGAAGCGGGGTTGAAAAGACGCACGCCTTTTTGCTCCAAAAGGCGCATGACGTATTTATCCTTATCTAAAAACACGGCGAAGTCGGCGTCGGTTGCAAGCTCAATTTCGCCGTTCGGCAGGATACTGCCCATACCGCAACGGTTTTTATAAAGTTCTACGCAAACGCCACGAAAAGAAAACTCCTCTAAAAGGCGGTGCGCCTGATAGAGGTAGTCCCCGTTTTCGGAGTATGCGTTGATGACGATAAGTCCCTTCATAGTCCGATATATTCCTTATATTATTAAGATACGACGCGCAAAAGGCTGTCCACCTTGCAGACGTTTTCCAGAGAAGCGATTTTGGAAACAGCCGTTTTGATGCTCTGCTCCTTGGTTTCGTGCGTGATGAAGATGAGCGTTACGTTGCCGTTTTCATCGCAGTCCTTTTGAATCATCTCGCCGATGGATACGTTTTGACGGGCGAAGATGGTGGCGATTTTGCCGAGTGTTCCGACCTTATCGTTGACCGTCATGCGCAGATAATAAGCGCTGGAGAAATTGGTAACGAACTTGGTTTGCTTATCGGCGTTGGCGGTGTTTTTAAAGGTGGAGTATTTAATATCCGAATGGGTAGCGGCAAAAATAACGTCGCTGACCACGGCGCTGCCCGTAGGCAAATCGCCTGCGCCTCTGCCGTAGAGCATGACGTCGTCCACGGCGTCGCCCGTGATATATACGGCGTTGAACGCATCGTTGACCGAAGCCAAGGGATGGTTGTCGCGGACATAGGTGGGGTGCACTCTGACTTCAATGCCCGAAGGGGTATTTTTACCGATGGCGAGCAGCTTGATGACGTAGCCGAGTTCCTTACCGTAGGCAATGTCCTCTTGCGAAATGGTCGTGATACCCTCTCTGTAAATTTTAGTATAAGGGATTTTGGTATGGAACGCCATGGAGGAAAGAATGGAGAGCTTATAGGTAGAGTCGAAGCCCTCAACGTCGGACGTAGGGTCGAGTTCGGCATAGCCGAGCGCCTGCGCCTGTTTTAAAACTTCCTCGTAAGAGGCGCCCTCGTTGGTCATTTTATCCAAAATATAGTTGGTCGTACCGTTGACGATGCCCATCATGGACAAGATACAGTTTGCCTGCAAGCCGTCCAACAGGGTGCGAATGATGGGCACGCCGCCCACGCAGCTTGCCTCATAGTACAGTCCGCAATTCTTTCTGCGGGCGATGTGTTCCAATTCGTAGGAATACTTTGCAATGAGTTCCTTGTTGGAGGTAACGACCGATTTACCGGCGTTGAGCGCCGCTTGTACAAAGGTTCTGGCCACGCCGATACCGCCAATCATTTCCACAACGATGTCTACGTTGGGGTTGGAAACAACTTCGGCAATGTTTGCCGCAACCTTTTCCGCGGGAACACCCAAAGCGGCAATGCGGTCTTTGTTGAGCTCCAAAACGCACTCCACGTCTAAATCAATGTCCTGCGTCTTTTGGTAAAATTCTCTGTGTTCGGTAATGATTCTGTACGTGCCGCCACCGACAGTGCCAAGTCCTAAAATGGCTACGCCGACTTTCTTCATATTGTCTTTTTCTCCTCTGAACTATTTAAGTAATATAAATATTTTAAACCGTTTAACGTCAATAATTTATCCACCACGTCAATACAGGAAATTTCCTTGGCGATGATTTCGCTGAACCCGCCTGTGGCGATGGTCTTTACCGCATCGGCCTTCAATTCCTTTTTGATGCGCTTGACGATGTATTCCACCAAGCCCGCAAAGCCAAACACGATGCATGCCTGCATATTGGTGACCGTATTTTTTGCAATAATGCTCTTGGGTGCTTCGATTTCTACCCTCGGAAGCTTTGCCGTTCCGCCGACCAAGCTGTCCAAAGAGCCCTTAATTCCGGGGGCGATGACGCCACCGATGAACTCCCCTTCACAGTTGATGATATTGAAGGTCGTTGCCGTGCCAAAATCAATAACGATGAGGGGCATGCCCGCGTTCTGATGGGTAACGAGCGCAGATACGCAGTTGACGATTCTGTCTGCGCCGACCTCTCTTGCGTTGTCGCAACGAATGGAAAGCCCTGATTTTAAGCCCGGGGCAAGCTGTAAGGGCTTGAAGTTCAAATAGACCTTACACATGTGCGCAATGGTGTAATCCAACGAGGGTACAACCGAGGACATAATGCCGCCCGTAATTTCCTGACAGCGCACACCCTTGAAGCGCAGCACGCTCATGAGCTGTTCGCCGTATTCGTCCGAGGTACGCTTGTTATCGGTAGCAACGCGGAAGGAAATGAGCAACTCGTCCCCTTCGTAGATGCCGTATTTTATGTTTGTATTACCTATATCTATGCAGATAATCATACGTTATATACCTTTTATTTTTGAATACGTCTTTGGGCTACCGTATATACGGTGTGCAGCGCGGGGGCAGCGATCAACGAGGTTGCAAATTCCAAAAAGAAATTGATTGTAACCACGTCAACGACGATAAACAGCAAAATATTGGCGGCGTCCCCTGCCATCAGACGCATGGTATCGCTCATGCAAAGGCAACCGAGAATGAACAGCACCGTGTTGAGCACGGGAACGATGCCCGAAGCAAGAAATACGCCGACGTATTTATTTTTTTTCTTTAATAAGGAAAAAATCGCTCCGGCAACGCCACCCGCCACCGTCGTTTTAACCAAGCAAATGAGCGTGGTGACGATGGGACTGTTCGTCCAAATCAGAACGTAGAAAGCGTTTAAGCCCATAACCACCTGAATGAGTACGATGACGCCGCAGGCAAATCCAACGAACGCACCCGCCCATGCGCCCAGCAGCATTCCCGCCAAGATGATGGGAATTAATGCCAGATTGAGCGTTACGAACAGGGGTACGACCGAGGCTAAGCTTTGCAGTACCACTACGAGCGCGAGTAAAATGCCCAACAGTGCAACGTTCCTTGCAGAAAAAAAGCTATTTTCCTTAGACATATTCAATTACCTCCATCAGCCTTTTTTGCAAAATGGCTGTGTCATAAAAAAGAATTTACTGCATTTTTGTCCGTCGAACCGTTTGAACGGTATTTGACACTCCACTCAAACGTATCCGCAAACCAGTATACAGTTATATTATTATAACAATGTTTTTACATTTTGGCAACTAAATGAGCGCTGAATACGGCTTTTTTTCGCTTGGAATGCCTTGTAACATTTTTTTGTGTTTTATAATACTATTTAATATACACGAAAACACGGGAAGCATACACACTGAATTTCACCTTTCCGTGCATTATAGGAGGTTTTACATAATGTGCAATTCTTGTTGTAACAATAACGACCGTTCGGGCTCGGGCTGCGGCTGCGGATGTGACCGCAGATGTGACTGCGGTTGCAATAGCAACGGTTGGCTCTGGCTTTTGATTCTCGCCTTTGTGCTTTCCGGCAGAAACTTCTGTTTGGAAAATCTTTTCAGCGGCTGCGGCTGGCCCATTCTCATCGCGCTCTTGTTCTGCTGGTGCAGAAACGGCTCGCTTGCCAGCATCGTGAATAATTTGTGCGGTGGCTGCGGCTGCTAATCGAAAATAGGCGAAAAGGCACCGCGCTTTGAATAAGGCATAACAAAAAAAGAGGTTTGACAATCTGTCAAGCCTCTTTTAATTTTGTTATTTGCGGTTTTTTTCTTTCTCGGCTTTGGCTCTTTTATACGCGGTGATGGCTTGCGAGAGCTGGTCGGGACAGGACGTGTTGCCCCTGCAACGAATGCCCGCCAATAATTTTTCCACCTCGTCTATATTTTTGCCTTCCACCAATTTGCCGATGCCCTGCAAATTACCGCTGCATCCGCCGATGAATTTTACGTTGTGCAAGGTATTGTCCCCCTCCGTAACGTCAAACACGATTTGACGGGAACAAGTACCGTTGGTTGAATACGTGAACATAATTTTTCCTCCTTTGTCGGTTAGTCTACCAGCGTTTCGTAAATGACCGAATACAGTTCGGACGCCTTGTCCTCCCATTTTTTATAAATGTTGTTCGCCGTCTTTTTATCGGGTACGACGAATTTCAGTTCGAGCATGGGCTGCACGGGCGCAAGAATTTTTAAAAATACGGTATACGTACCGTCTTTGTTCTGATAGTAGTCTGCTTTACATTCCTGTTTCTTTTTAAAGCGCGCAATATTCTTCTTGACAAAGACCGAAATTTCTTCCCGAATACTCTTTGGAATGTTGATATAGAAGTTTGCCAAGCTCTCCCTGCCGTCGGGCGTGATGGTGTACAGCGATTCCTCATCCCCGGGAATGGCACATAAAAAACCGTCGTCCAACAGCTTTCGAAGCAAGGAAACGCAATCCATATAATTGAGCCAGTCGTTGCTCGAACAGCAGATGTCCACCAATATCTTTTCGGACAGCGCCGTTTCCATTTTATCGAAAACGAATAAAATTATTAATTTGTTCGTGGAAGTTTCGCCTTTGACCTGTAACATAATTTACCTGCGTACATATATTATACATATTTTTTATAAAAAATCAAGATATTTATAAAAAAAAGTACAACTTTTTATTTTTTTTGTGGTATAATAGAGAAAATAAATTCCATTAAAAAAGGAAAGTGCGTTTATGGATACCATTGAAATGCAGATTGGCAATTTCTTGAATAAATGCGACGATTTGTTGCAGGCAAAATTTATTTTAGCGCCCTCTAAAATCAGCGATCTGTTGCGTGGACTTGCAACCGTTCCGGCGCTCGTTTCCTGGTTGCAACGGGCGACGGCCTCCTTCGATTATTTAAAGGCGCAGGAATTATATTTGCGTCCCTCTCCCGACGGCACGCAGAACAAGGGCGTGTTGCTCCTGCCCGAAGCCCCTGCCGAACGGGTAGCCTTTCTCTTTTGCCTGCTCGTGGACATCGACAATCAGGTCATCAATTTCAATCAGTTCCTGCAGACCTTTTTTGCAGAGGACGGTAGCTATACCCAGGCCTTTGAGCTGTTTTTGGCGCAGGTGATTGTTCCCTTCAAAAACGCCGTCAGCGAACAGTTTTTACCCAAATCCGAAAGCACCCACACCGCGGACGCATTTTCCGCGTCAAACGTGCATAACGGCGGAAAAAAGAGCAAGAAAGTAATTTTTAACGAGCTTTCCGCCGTCGTACACGCTGAAATGACGGCGCTGTCACAAGGACTTTTGCCCGATACGGACAAGGCCGCAGGCGCAACGCTGTTGAACGAGCTGTACGCTGCAATCAAGAGCGCCGAGGAAAACCAGATAAAGGCGCTGTTGATTGGGTATTATTATTTGGTTGCTTATACCAAACAATCCAACGAAAACTTGCTTAAAATGTTTGCGCTGACCGAACAATTATAAAATATAGGATAATATAATGGACGTTTTGGAAGAAAAGGTCGTACGAAAAAACTACGTATATCAAGGTAAAATCCTCTCCGTTCGCTCGGATGACGCTCTGCTGCCCGACGGAAAGCCGTGCAAGCGGGAAATCGTTGAGCATTCGGGCGGGGTTGGAATTTTATACGTCGAGGACGGAAAGGTTTTACTGGTCAAGCAATACCGCTACGCCTTCGGCAAGAGCATTTATGAAATTCCCGCCGGAAAGCTGGAGAAGGGCGAAGACCCCGCTTTGGCGGCAAAACGGGAGCTGAGCGAGGAAGCCGGAATAGAAGCGGGAGAAATGAAACACCTCGTCACCTACTACCCCACCTGCGGCTATTCCACCGAAAAAATACACCTGTTTGAAGCGCTTGATTGCAGGCATGGTACCGCCCATTTGGACGAAGACGAATTTTTGAACGCGGAATATATCGAAGTGCAAAAGGTGTGGGAGATGATACGCTCGGGCGAAATTCAGGATTCCAAAACCATCGTAGCCCTGCAACAGTATCTTTTAAACCGAAAATAAATTGGCGTTCTCTTTTTCATTGACATTTACAAAGAGAATTGCTATACTTGAATATATCTCATCATAAGAGGTCGATTGTTATGCTTACATTGGATAAAATTTATCACGCTGCCTACGTTTTAAAGGACGCCGTGCGCCAGACGGACATCGTTGCCGCACCTAGGCTCACGGACAACTGTCAGTTGTATTTGAAGCCCGAATGCTTACAGGTTACCGGTTCGTTTAAGGTTCGCGGCGCGTATTATAAAATTTCTCAGCTCTCCGACGAGGACAAGAAAAAAGGCGTTATTGCCTGCTCAGCAGGCAACCATGCCCAAGGCGTAGCCCTTGCCGCGAAAAAAAATAAGATTAAATCGCTTATCTGTCTGCCCGACGGCGCACCCATCTCCAAGGTGGAAGCCACCCGTTCGTACGGGGCGGAAATCTGCTTGGTTTCCGGCGTTTACGACGACGCCTACACCGAGGCGTTGCGCTTGCTGCGTAATCACATGCCTTACATACCGTTCCCGTGTAGCCGTCCTCGGTACAGGTCGCCTCTGCGGAAATCTCCGTAAGATTATGGCCCTTCGCGCCTGTTGCCGTGCCTGTAGACTTTGAATAA
>JAFVZP010000050.1 GCA_017508105.1 Clostridia bacterium | reverse complement strand
GGGATTAGCATATGCAATCAACGAGGACGGAAACACCGCCTCCGTAATAGGCATTGGCGCGGCTACCAATACCAATATTATCTTTGCATCTACATATAACGGGCTGCCCGTGACCGCGATTAGGGGTTATGCGTTCGAGGATTGCGAAAGTTTGACGAGCGTGGTCATCCCCGACAGCGTAACCACGATTGGGGAGGCTGCGTTCCGTGATTGCTACAATTTGACGAGCGTAGTCATTGGTGACAGCGTAACCACGATTGGGGATTGGGCGTTCTCGGAATGCTACAGTTTGACGAGCATTACCGTGAATGAATACAACCAATATTATAAATCCATAGATGGCAACTTATATACCAAGGATGGAAAAACGCTTGTTCAATATGCAATCGGAAAAACGGCAACACAATTTATAATTCCCGACAGCGTAACCACGATTGGGGATGATGCGTTCCGTTATTGCGACAGTTTGACGAGCATAGTCATTCCCGACAGCGTAACCTCGATTGGTCGTTATGCGTTCGAAGATTGCTACAGTTTGACGAGCATAGTCATTCCCGACAGCGTAACCTCGATTGGGGAGTATGCACTCCAATATTGCGACAGTTTGACGAGTGTATATTATAAAGGTACGGCGGAAGAATGGACGGAGATTGCTATTAATAGCAACAATTCTCCTTTAACCGACGCAACAAGATATTATTACAGCGAAGCAGAGCCGACCACTTCGGGCAAATATTGGCATTACGTGGACGGCGTACCTACCGCATGGTCGTAAATTCCCCCGTATCGTAAACAATTAATTCATCTATAAAAAAAGAGCAAGAATAGAAGGAAAATCCTTTTACTCTTGCTCTTTTTGTTTATAGGGGTTTGTAGACGTTTTTTTATTTCTCTACCTTATAATAGCCTTTTTTGGGGCGGGGTTTAAACCATTCGTAGCCGTAGTTGCTAATCAGGAACACGCCCAATAAAGCAAGCACAATCACGCCGATGAATATCACGGCGCCAAGGGGGACTGCCGCACCCTTCACGTCCTCCCACATCATATTGATGCGGTTGTTGCCCGCTTCGTCGAAATATTGCATAATGACGCAGCGCTGCACAATCTCCTCGGTGGGGTATTGCGCCAACAGCATTCCCTGCATATCCTCGGTGTAGGCGTAGAAGGTGTATTCGGTGGAATCGCCTTCTTCTTTAAAGAAATAGCTTACGTCATATTCCATGGCTTCGCCTGCGTCCAGTAAGGCTTGCAGTTCTTCGCCCTCTTCTTCTACGGCATACCCGCCTTCAACGTAGTCTGAATAGATTTCCTCGCCGGCAATGACCGAGGTATAGCCGATATAATCCATATTCAGCATAGCGTTTTCGGGCAGGGAAATGAAGTTTAAAAACTTTTCCGCCAAGGAACGGTTTCCGCCCTTGGGAATGACCCAACCGTCAAACCAAACGTTGGAAACCAGCTCGGGTACCGAATAGGCGAGGGTAAATCCGTTTTCATCGTCTGCTTCCCAAATTCCGTAGGCAGCGTCGCCGCTCCAACAGAAATTGAGGTCGATTTTACCCGTAACCATGTCGTTTTTACCCGAATCCACTTCAAAGCCGTACACGCTTTTCTTGATTTCTCTCAAATATTCACGTGCTTTGTCCACACTGTCTTGGTCGGTGCGGTTCATAATTTCCTTGAGCTCGGCGGTATACTCGGCTTTCGTAATGCTCGCATCTTCAAGCTGTGAGGCAAGCGCTTGCAGCTCGTCTTGGTATACGCAAGCCAAGGCGTAAAAATAGGTATCTCTTACGGAGTTTTTGAGCGTGGATTTTTTATGATATTTTTCATTCTCCAACACCTTCCAATCCTTCACGTCCTCGGCGTCAACGTTTTCGGGATTGTACATAAATCCCATCGTACCCCACATATACCCCACGGCGTAGTCCGTCCAGCCGTTTTCCTCAAACAGATTGCGAATGTAGGGGGATACGTATTGGCTGTATACGCCGTTTGTCCTGAATTCTTGGCTGAACGGCTCGCACATATCCTCGGCAATCATCTTCATAATCATGTAATCCGAGGGGCAAACCAGGTCGTAGCCGCCTTGGTTGATTTTGAGTTCGTTGTACATGTTTTCGTTGGTGCCGAAGGTGGAGTATTCAACCGTACAGTCGTATTCTTCTTCAAAGGCGGTAATGATATCGGGGTCGATATAGTCTTCCCAGTTATATACCCGAAGCACTTGCTTGTCGCTTTGGTCTGCGCAGGCGGCAAAGCTCAAAAGGCAAGTAAAGCCCATTGCCGCCGCACACAGAAGCGTGAAAAATCTCTTTAATTTGTTCATCTCGATTGCTCCTCCTTTCGGGAAGATCTGACAATCAGCACGACAACCACGATAATCATAATTAAAAATACGATGGCGGAGAGTGCTCGAATGAGGGGTAAATCGCTCTTAGACTCGTTCTTTACCGCATTGTAGACGTACGTGGAGAGCGTATCGAAGGTGGCGGGCTTGGTAAACGAGGTGATGATATAATCGTCCAAGGAGAGGGTAATCGACAGCATAAATCCCGAAACGATGCCCGAGGCTATCTGCGGAATGACCACCCGAAAGAGTGCCTGCGTGGGGGAAGCACCCAAGTCCAGCGCCGCTTCGTATAAATTGTTATCCATTTGCTTGAGTTTGGGGATAACCGAAATTAAAACGAAGGGAGTGCATAACACCAAATGCCCGACGACGAGTGAAAAATACGTGCGTTGAAGGGTGACGGCAGCGAACAGAATGGCGAGCGCCAGCGCCGTTACGATTTCTGCGTTGACGACGGGAATTTGATTGGCGCCCTGCAAGAGCGCAGAGGTGCGTTTGTTGCTGTAAAAAATACCGATGGCGCCCATAGTACCCAATACGGTGGAGAGGGTGGCGGCAATGACCGCCAATAAAACGGTATTGAGCAAGATGCCCATGACCCGTTCGCTTTGAAAGAGCCTGATATACCATTCAAAGCTGAACGTACCGCCCTCGCCGATAATTCTCGCCGAAGAAAAGGACGCGAACAGCAAGAGCAGAATGGGCGCGTAAATCAACAGCAAAATGATTGCGAGATATACGCCCGAAACGCCGTTTTTAATAGCCTGTCTTTTGTTTACCATAAGTTTGCACCTCTGGAAGAAGTTTCGTCGGCGTTTTCCTTAAATCCGCCGCTGAGCAGCATGGTAAGGAAAATAATGACCAGAAGAATAATGGCAATCATAGAGCCCATGTGCATATCGTCGTAGGTGGAAAAATATTCTTCAATCATTTTGCCCAAGATGGTGATGTTGGAATTGCCCAGCGTTTCGCTGACGACGTAATTGGTCATTGAAGGCATAAACACCATGGTAATGCCCGATAAGATGCCGGGCATGGATAGAGGCAGAGTGACGTGTAAAAAGGTATGTACGTCGCCTGCACCCAGGTCGTTTGCCGCTTCCAACAGGCTTTGATCCAGCTTTTGCAAGGAGTTATAGAGGGGCAAAATCATAAAGGGCAAAAAGTCGTACACCATGCCGATGACGGTGTTCACGTAGTCGTATTTACCCAAAAATCCTATGATGTTTAGAAGCTCGCGAAGCGCCGTAATGCGCAGCACGAAATTGAGCCACATGGGCATGATGAAGAGCATCAAAAGAACGTAGGTATGCTTCCAGCCGCTTCTCGCCAGGATATACGCCACGGGATAGGCGATAATCAGACAGAAAAACGTGGTGATAAAGGATACCGTAACGCTCACGCCCAGCGTCTGCAATTTAGATGAATTGGTAAAGAAATTCAAAAAATTGTCAAAGGAGAAATACAAGCTCCCGTCGGCTGCTTCCTGGGTAAATGCGTATACCAAGATGAGCAGCATGGGAATAAACACGAACAGCACCAAAAACACCGAATAGGGGATGCAGAGCTGTTTTCTCGAAAAGTATAGCTTTTTCACCGCTTTATTTATCCTCCGGCTTTTTGAGCGTGAGTTTAATTTTATTGGCGGGAATGATCAAACCGACGTAGTCGTTTTCGTTCCACATATCCTCGCTGTCTAAAACGTAATCTTCTTCATTTTCGGTTCGCACGATATAGCGATAGTGGTCGCCTTTATAAATCATGGAAATAATATTTCCCTGCGCGCCGCCGTCCTCGCTCTTGTCTGTCATGGTAATGTTGTTCATTCCGATTTCCACGTTGACTTCAACGTCCGTGAGGTCGAGCTTTTCTCCCTTGGCGGTAATCAAATACCCATCCTCGTCCAGGTGTGAATTGGGGTAGAGCTGGGTAACGTCGCACTCAAACTCTCCGTCGCCGAATTCCATGGTATTTCTCTTGGTGATGCTGCCGTCGAAGCGGTTGACGGTAAATTCCTTCTTCATAACGTGAATTTCTTCGGGTGCAATGTTGATGCCTATTTTCTCGCCCACCGCCTTTTGCTTGGTGCTTTGAATTTCGATCTCGGTCTTGCCTACCTTTGCCAAAATCTGATAGTGAATGCCCTTGAAAACCACGCTGATGACCTCTGCCTGCAGCATTCCCTGTTCGGGCGCCACCATCTGAATGTCCTCGGGGCGTACAACGACGTCCACCAGCTCGTCCTTTTCAAATCCGTCGTCCACGCAGTCGAAGGTCTTTCCGCAGAATTTTACCCTTCTGTTTGCAATCATCGTGGCGTTGAAGATGTTGCTCTCTCCGATAAAGTCGGCAACGAATACGTTTTTAGGCTCGTTATAGATGTCGGTGGGAGTACCGATTTGCTGAATGACGCCGTCCGCCATGACTACGATGGTGTCTGACATGGTCAACGCCTCTTCCTGGTCGTGCGTGACGTAAATAAAGGTAATGCCGAGCTTTTCGTGCATGGCTTTGAGCTCTAACTGCATTTCCTTTCTCATCTTCAAATCGAGCGCGCCCAAGGGCTCGTCGAGGAGCAGAATTTCCGGCTCGTTGACGATGGCTCTGGCGATGGCGATTCTCTGCTGCTGACCGCCCGAAAGGGTGGAGATGGAACGCTTTTCAAAGCCCTCCAAATCGACGATTTCCAGCGCTTTTTTAACCTTTTGGGCAATTTCCGCCTTGCTTAAATGCTCTTTTTTCTGGTAGGTATCTCCTGCCTCGTTGCGGTAGGTGTTGGTTACCTTTTTGAGCTTCAGTCCGAACGCAACGTTTTCAAATACGTTCAAATGGGGGAACAGAGCGTATCTTTGGAATACGGTATTGACGGGGCGCTTGTTCGGGGGCAAATGCGTGATGTCCTCGCCGTTTAAAAGCACCTTGCCGCCGGTGGGCATTTCAAAGCCCGCAATCATACGAAGGGTTGTGGTTTTGCCGCAGCCCGAGGGGCCTAAAAAGGTGATAAATTCACCCTTTTTGACGTACAAGTTAATGTTTTCAATAACGACGGTGTCCTTGTACGCTTTGGTAACGTCAATCAACTCTATAATTTTGTTTTTTACCTGCTCTTCCATGGCGTTCTCCTTGTGAATATATATAATATGGTATAAATCTCTCTTAAAAATTGGGTGGGGTGGAAATCCATAAGAACTTGGCTTTGGATTTTCCCTTATTGCCTATTTTGTGTGGCTTGTCGGCCTTGTAATAGAAGGACTGCCCCTTCTTGCAAACGTGCGTCTGCTTGCCCAGTTGGATATAAATTTTGCCCTCTAAGACGAACCCGAACTCCTCGCCCTCGTGGGGGACGTCCTCCATGGGCTCGGCGTTTTCTTTGAGTTCGACCAATAAAGGCTCCATCATGTTCTTTTGCGCGTTGGGAATGACCCAATTCACGGTTGCGCCGTCGGATTGCTTTTCAATGAACTCTTCCTCGGAAAACACAACCTTTTCCGCCTGTTCTTCCGCCTTGAAGAATTCGCTCAGATTGGTGCCCAGCGCGTTTAAAATATCGCAAAGGGCGGTAATAGAGGGGCTGGTGAGGTTGTTTTCCAGCTGGGAGATATACCCCTTGGTCAGCTCGCAACGGTCGGCAAGCTCCTTTTGTGTTAAGTTTTTCTGCTGTCGCAATCGTTTGATTTTTTTGCCCAATTCCATGAAACAAAACCTTCTCTCTTTTATTTTAGCAAATTTAAACTTTAAGTTTAGTAAAAATAAACGTTAAGGTGGAATAATTATATTGTATATACTTGTCCGTTGTCAAACTTTTTTCAGTATTATTTATAAAAAAATTATAAATTTTTTATATAAAAAAGCTCCCGCCGACAGGGCGGGAGAAAAAACGAAAAACCCGTCTTGAAAAACGGGTTTTTATATACGTATTTTAATGAAAAAAATTACATAGCCGCTAATTTTTTAGCTAAGTTGGACTTTTTATTGGCAGCTCTGTTTTTGTGGAACAAGCCTTCGGATGCAGCACCGTCGATAGCCGAAACGGCAGCCGAATACAAAGCGGTTGCTTCTTCCTTGTTGCCTGCTTCTACGGCAGCTAAAAACTTCTTGATTGCAGTTTTCATTGCAGAATTAACGGACTTATTCTCCTCGGTTTTTTTGTCGGTTACCAAAATGCGCTTTTTAGCAGATTTAATATTCGCCACTTTTATTTCTCCTTCAAAAATATAAATCAAATTTACTTGGATTATTTTAACACAAAAATTTTGCATTGTAAACTGTTTTTTATCGTTTTTTCGGGATTTTTAAGATTATTTTTAAAATATTCTTCATATACATATTTCAAAATTTGCAATAGGGGAATTATTTATGACAAAAACAGACGGCTGGGTGGGGGTTTTCGACAGCGGCATCGGGGGCATGACTCTCTTATCTGAATGCAAAAAACGTATGCCTTTTTTAAATTATTACTATTTTGGGGACAATGCGCACGCGCCCTACGGCAACAAGAGCCGAGAGGAGCTGCTCACCCTCTCCCGTCGGGCGTTCGACGAGTTTGCCCGTCTGAAAGTATCGGCGGTAGTCTTGGCTTGCAACACCGTTACCACCGAGTGTGTTTCCGCCTTGCGTCAGGAGTATTCCTTTCACATCGTCGGTACCGAACCGGCGTTGCGCTCGGCTTCGCAGTGCAAACGGCTCCTGGTGCTTGCCACCGCCGCCACCTTGCATAGTCAAAAATACCGCCGCCTGATGCAGGAAAGGCAGGGGGATACCGTTGGCTTTACACCCACAAATTTGGTGGCTGAAATCGAAAAAAATGCCCCGAATTTTGAAAATATAGGGATTGCTGACCACTTTTATAAAATCCCCTGCGACGGCGTGGTGTTGGGTTGCACGCACTATATCTATATAAAAGAGGCGATTCAAAGTTTTTTCGGCGCGCCTACGTTTGACGGTAACTACGGAACGGCAAAACAGCTGCAAAAAACGCTGTTTTCGGAGCAAAACTTACCCATTTTTCCCCAAACCAAAGGGAGGGTTGTTTTTTTGGGTAATTCCGCCTCGCACAACCAAAAAATTTTTCAGCAAATCTTCCCGATTTAACGCAGCCCAAAAACAGCAAAAATTTGTTCGTTTTTTTGCCTTTTTTCCCCAATTTTTTTGAAAAAATTAGAAAAAAATTAACTGAAAGGGTTGACGGTGGTCAAAAGTGGTGCTATAATAAATTTGCATCAAAGAAAAGGAGGGCTAAATCCGTGAATTGTCTTTTCAGCGGAACGTACGAACATCAAATCGACGCCAAACGCAGAATCAGAATTCCCGCCAAGATGAAGAACAATCTCGGCGAGGGGTACAGCTTGACCATCGGTCCGGACGATTGCATTTGGATTATGCCCGCCGAAACCATGCAAACGGTATACGGCAACATCATGCAAATCGACATGGGTGACGAACAGGCCAGAGCGAGCAAGCGTAAATTCATGCGTTGGAACTGCCAACCCGAAGAGGACAATCAAGGCCGAATCGTACTGCCGGCGCATTTCATTCAAAAAGCAGGCATCGAAAAGGATTTGCTCTTCATCGGACAGGGGAATTACATCGAACTTTGGTCTAAAGAGAAGTATGAAGCGTATACCGAAGACTTTGAGGATATCGACATCGGTCGGTATATCAAGTTCTGATGAAAGAATTTTCGCACAAGCCCGTCATGCTGGAAGAATGTATGCAGGGGCTGAACATTCAGGAAAACGGCGTGTATTTCGACGGAACGGTCGGCGGAGGAGGGCACTCCTTTGAAATTCTCAACCGTTCAAAATACGGCAGGCTGATCGCCACCGACCTCGACGACGAGGCGATTGCGGCGGCAACCAAACGTCTTTCTCCCCATCAGGGACGGTTTGAAATTTTCAAAGCCAACTACAAAGAATACGAGCGCGTGCTTGCCGAGGCAAACGTGGACAAGCTGGACGGCGTACTGTTGGACTTTGGCGTATCTTCCCATCAGCTGGACGATCGGGACAGAGGATTCAGCTATATGGCGCGAGAGGCGGCGCTGGATATGCGCATGGACGCCACGGCGAGTTTGACGGCGAAAGAGGTAGTCAATACCTATTCCCTGGAAGCGCTCACCAAAATTTTGCGCGATTACGGGGAAGAAAAATTTGCTTACCGTATTGCGCAGAACATCGTCAAAAAGAGAGAAAAAAAAGAAATTGAAACGAGCGGTGAACTCACCGACATCATAGAGGAGAGTATTCCTTATAAATTCAAGCAAAACGGACCCTGTCAACGCAAGAGCTTTCAAGCCATTCGCATCGAGGTAAACGGCGAATTGGACGGGCTCAAGGAATGCGTCAAGGGTTTGACGGGAAAACTCAAAAAAGGGGGCAGAATTGCCATTTTGACCTTTCATTCCTTAGAGGACAGAATCGTCAAAGAGGCATTCCGTGAAATGGAGCAAAAATGCGTATGCCCGCCGAGCTTTCCCATTTGCGTGTGCAATAAGAAACAGGAAATAGAATTAATTAACAAAAAGCCGATTACGGCAGGGGAAGAGGAGCTGCGGGCAAACTCCCGCAGTCAATGCGCAAAACTTCGGGTGGCGCAAAAGATTATTGAGTAATAAAGCGAACTCAGGGGAAATATAAATAGAGGTAGGAGCCGGTACGATGAGCCGAATTCTGGAACAAACGACAGTCGATTCCATGATGGAAGAGGAACGCAAGAGAGTCGAACATAACGCCCGTAATCGGGAAAATTTACAAAAGTTAATTCATATGGACGCTTCTCAGTGGAGAAGAGAGCAGGCTCAGGCGGAGAGAGAATATCCCTCCATTGAATCCTACCGCCCTGCCCACGCGCGCCGTGAAATTACCTTTGAGGACGTACTCATTCCCGAGGAAGTCCAGCGGGAAACCAGAGCGGCGGTCGTTGAACGCTTAAAGCAGAGCTCTCCCTCCCCGGCAGCAAATTTTTCTGACAGCATTTACGCTTCTCCCACCTACCGTCAAGCGGCGATTGCAAGAGAACGTGGAGCTTTGGCTACGGCTACCGAAGAAGAACAGCTCTCCATGCCCACGGGTACGACCTTGCAGTACGCCAATTCGGTTGCAGTTGCCGAAAAAGCCCAGCCGTACACCGAAAAGGTGGTATTCACCGCCCAGCAGGACGCCACGGCGTATTTAGCGGCAGTGTTGAGAAAGCTGGCAATTACCTTTGCCGTTGCGTTTGCGGTTTTAATGGTCGTAGTTACAATTAATTCGGCAATTTTAAACGGTTTGGATATGCAAATTATCTCTTTGCAACAGGAGCTTTCCGCATTGCAGGCGCAGGCAGCAGACTTACAGCAGGCAATCGCGCAGGAAACCAGCTGGGAGAGTATATGGAACTTTATACAGGCAAACGGCATGGTGCCGATGGCTTAAAGGTTTTCATCAAGGAGTAAACAAACATCAATACAACTAAAAATCAATATTCGATATCGGTTTTACGAAAGAGGTTATTTGCCATTGTCTTGGCGATAACCTTTATTTTTTGTCTTTTGGCGGCAAGATTTTTTTACGTTCAAATCATCTGGGACGATACCTTGCGTGCGTTGGCGCTCGACCAATGGATGCGTGAAATTCCCATTGTGGCGGAGCGGGGCAAAATTACCGACCGCAACGGCGTAATTTTAGCCGATAATCAAACGTCCTACGCCGTATATCTCCGTTCCAACGCCGTCAGCCAGAAGGAATACACCGCCAACGTACTCTCCCAGGTTTTAAATCTGGAGTATGAAACGCTCTTTAAAAAAATAACCTCGGGCAGGGTCTCCGAGCTGACCGTCGCCAAAAAGGTAAGCAAGGAAAAGATAGAAAAGCTGTGTGCGTACGAGCTCAGCGGCGTCTATTTTTCTCGGGACAATACCCGTCTTTATCCCTACGGCAATCTGCTCTGTCAAACGCTGGGCTTTACCTCGTCTGACAATTCGGGCACTTCGGGGGTGGAAAAGTACTACGATAAATACCTTGCGGGCAAAAACGGCGAGCTGTTATACGAAACCGACCTCGTCGGCGTGGATTTACAGGGCGCCGTCGCGGCCTATCTCCCCGCAACGGACGGGCTGAACGTAGAGCTCACCGTGGACTGCGATATACAGGCAATTGCCGAAAAGACGATGGCGGAGGCGCAAAAGACCTATTCGGCAAAATCGGCGCAATGCATCGTCATCGACCCGCAGAATTTTGAAATTTTGGCCATGGTCAACGCACCCTCTTACGATTTGAACCAAGTACCGAGAGAGGACACGGCGCTTTTGAACTCACTCTCCAGAAACCGTCTCATTTGCGACATTTACGAGCCGGGCTCTACCTTTAAAATTCTTACCGCCGCCGCTACGATAGAGGAGTTTATGCAGGGCAATCCCAACGCTCTCTCCATACACCACGTCTATCCCTCCTCCCGTACCCGCACGGTGGACGGTACGACCATTAAATGTTGGAGCACGCACGCCAACGGCAAGCACTCCAATCAAACGCTCGCCGAAGCGCTCAACAACAGCTGTAACCCCTGTTTCGTGGATATGGCGCTGTCCTTGGGCAGTAAAACCTTCTATCAGTACCTCGATTTATTCAATCTCGGCAAAGAGACGGGTGTGGATTACACGGGTGAAGCGCTCGGAATGCTCATGCCCCAATCCTCGGTAAGAAATTGCGACTTAGCCCGCATCGGCTTCGGTCAGACGGTAGCGCTCACGCCCTTACAGCTCGCCTGCGCCGTGGGTGCTGCGGTCAACGGGGGATATTACTATACACCTCACCTCGTCAAGCGGATATACGCCACGGACGGCTCGGTGGAGCAGAAAATAGAAAAGAGCCTCAAAAACCGCACGGTCAGCGAAAAGGCATCGCGCACGCTCTCCGCCATGCTCGAAGGCGTTATTTCCGAGGGCAGTGGCAAAAAGGCGTACATCGAAGGGTACAAAGTGGGCGGTAAGACGGGCACGGCGCAAAAGTACGAAAACGGACATATCTCGCAGGGCAAATACGTCTCCTCCTTCGTGGGATTTTTCCCTTCCGATAAGCCGCAATACCTTGCGCTCGTCATCGTGGACGAACCGCAGGGGGCGTACTACGGCAGCGTCGTCGCCGCGCCCTGCGCCCAAGCAATTTTCCAAGGCATCATCAATTTAAAGGACATTCAACCGTACGAAAGCATAGAAAAAGAATAAAATTATCAAAAGTATCAAATCAGGGAGAAAATTCATGCAGTTAGAACATTTGCTCAAAGACCTTGCCGTCAAAGAGATTTACGGTGATACCAAAGATAAAAGCGTCTACGCCGTGCGCACGGATTCCCGTATCATGGGAAAGGGCGAGCTGTTCATTGCGTTAAACGGTGAAAATTACAACGGACACGACTATATGAAAGAAGCCCAGCGCCGCGGTGCGGTGGCAATCGTCTGTCAACAAAAAAACGAGGGGATAACCGTACCGCAAATCGTGGTGGAGGATGCGAGAAAAGCGCTCGCCGTGCTCGCCGCCGCCTTTTATTCCCACCCCGAAAAAAAGCTCAAAATTATTGGAATTACGGGCACTAACGGCAAGACTACCACCTGTCATTACCTCGCATCCATTCTACGGGAAGCGGGTAAAAAGACGGGGTTTATCGGCACACTCGGCACCTTTTACGAGGGCGTTTCGCTTGCTCCCGATTTAACCACGCCCGACCCGCCCCGTCTGTTCCGTATTTTTTCGGATATGCTCAAAAGCGGCGTGGAATACGTGGTCATGGAGGTTTCGGCGCACGCCGTATATTTTCAAAAGGTCTGTTCGGTAGACTTTGCTGCCTGCATTTTCACCAACTGCACCCAAGACCATTTGGACTTTTTCGGCGATATGGAAAATTATAAACGGGTAAAGGAATGTCTGTTCACCCAAGGCAATTACGCCTTTGCGCTCGTCAACACTGACGACGCTTTGGGTGTAAAGATTGTAAGAGAGTGCAAAAACGCAAGAAGCTACGGAATTGCAAACCCCTCGGATAACTTCGCCGTTATCGAGGAAGACAGTTTAAACGGCAGCCGAGTGCTGTTCAATTTAAACGACGAGCTCTGCGATGCACAACTGCGCTTGACGGGCAAGTACAACGTCTACAACGCTCTTGCCGCCGCCGCTTGCGCGCACGAGCTGAAAATAGACAGCGAATATATCGCCCGAGGCATCTATGCCGTGGAAAAAATTTCGGGTAGATTGGAGAGTGTGGGTAGTGTGCACGGCGGGCAAATCTTCGTGGACTTTGCGCACACGCCCGACGGATTGGAAAACGCGCTGTCCGCACTCAAGGAACGCTGCAAGGGCAAACTTTTATGCGTGTTCGGCTGCGGAGGCAACCGCGATGCGGGCAAGCGCCCGTTGATGGGGGAAATTGCGGGCAAGCTGACCGATTTTTGCGTGCTGACCTCGGACAATCCACGCTATGAGGAGCCGTACACCATCATTTCCGCTATTGAAAACGGGTATCGTAAGCATTCAAGAAATTACGTCGTGGTACAGGACAGACGCAAGGCGATAGAATACGCCATGCGCCGTTTGCAAACGGACGACGTGTTGCTCATCGCCGGCAAGGGCGGTGAAAATTATCAGGAGATAATGGGAATAAAATACGACTATAACGACAATGCTGTGGTAAAAGAAGTCATGCAAAAAATGCTTGCCGAATGAGTGCGTCCGTATGAAAGAATATTTAATTGCAGGATTATTTTCCTTTGCCCTTTCCCTGCTCCTTTGTTGGGTGGAAATTCCGCTTTTAAAGCGGTTGAAGGCGGGGCAAAACATTTTAAGCTACGTAGAAGAGCATAAGAGTAAAAGCGGTACGCCCACCATGGGCGGACTTGCTTTTATTTTGTCCGCCGCAACCGTTTGTCTTTGCATTTACGGGCTTTCGGACAAGCCGCTGTACGTTTCGCTCGCCATCGGCTTGGGCTTTATGCTGGTGGGCTTTTTAGACGATTTTTTAAAGCTCAAGCATAGACAAAATTTAGGCTTGAAGGCCTATCAGAAAATCATTTTCCAAACGGCGGTGGCGCTGTCGGCAAGCATTTACTGTTATTTGGACGGGTTGACCGTGCTGTATATTCCCTTTACCGATATTTGCGTACAGCTCGGTTGGGGGATTATCCCCTTGGGTGTTTTCGTGTTTTTGGCGGCGGTCAATTCGGTCAATTTAACCGACGGCTTGGACGGACTCGCGGGAAACAGCTGCGCGGCTTACTTTTTATGTATGGGACTGTTGATTTTATGCCGTTCCCGTCTGTACGCCATGTCCACGCTCTGTTTTTGCCTGACGGGGGCGCTTTTAGGGTATCTCGTATTCAACACCAACCGCGCCAGCGTGTTCATGGGGGATACCGGCTCTTTAAGCTCGGGCGGATTCGTTGCCTGCGCAGGGGTGTTTTCGGGAAATCTTTTGTATATCGCCGTCATCGGGCTGGTATTCGTACTTTCAAGCATAACCGTCATCGTGCAGGTCATATACTATAAAAAAACGGGCAAGCGAGTCTTTTTAATGGCGCCCATACACCACCATTTTCAGAAATTGGGTTACAGCGAGAGTAAAATTTCCTATTGTTACGGACTGATTACTCTTGTTCTGGGCGTACTCTCCCTGCTTGCTCTGCTGTGAGGTGAAGCTTTCAATGTATCTGCAAGTGCAAAAATTTCTCGTCGTCGGCATCTCCCGTTCGGGCGTATCGGCGGCAAGCTTACTGTTGCGCCGCGGCGCCGTCGTGTATCTTTATGACGAATCCAAAAGTCCCGCCGTGGAAAAAAATATCTCCGAGTTAAACGCCTTGGGTGCCGTGGTCGTTACGAGGGATTCCCTCCAGGACGCGCAGGAAATTTGCGACGTATTGGTACTCAGCCCCGGCGTACCCATCGACCATTCCATCGCTGTCTGGTTTAAAAAAGCGGGCAAAAAAATCATCGGGGAAATGGAGCTCGGGGCGCTCTTTTTAAAAGCCAACGCTGTGGCGGTAACGGGCACCAACGGCAAGACGACAACCGTAGCCTTATTGGAAGAAATTCTATCCCGTTCGGGAAAAAAGGCGGTTGCCTGCGGGAATGTGGGCAAACCGCTGTGCGACTTTGCCGAGGAGCTCTCAATAGACGATATCGCCGTCGTCGAGGTTTCCTCCTTTCAGCTCGAAACACTCTCCTCGCTGCGTGCGCACGTCTTTGTCGAGCTCAACATCACCGAGGACCATTTAAATCGGCACTATAATATGGACAATTACGTCTTTTTAAAGGGAAAATTGCTCAAAAACGCCTCGGAAAGCGAATTTGCCGTGCTCAATTATGACGACGCCATCGTGCGCAGCTTTGAAAAAAAGAGCAAGGCGCATACCGTTTGGTTTTCCCTGAACGAACGGGTGGACGGAGCGTATTTTTACGACGGCAATTTATTTTACCGAGAAGAAAAAATTATCTCCGCCGCTTCATTGCCCATCGGCGGAAGGCACAACGTTGCCAACGTGCTCGCCGCCATCTGCGTTGCCAAAATTTTCGGCGTTCCCTCCGAGCAAATCGCAGAGGGCATTCGCTCCTTTAAAGGCATTCGCCACCGCATCGAAAAGGTGGGGCAGGCGCAGGGCGTGAGCTACATAAACGATTCCAAAGCCACCAACGTGGACGCCACTGTCAAGGCGTTGGAGAGTGTGGGCGGCGAGGTACTTTTACTCCTCGGCGGCAAGGACAAAGGGTACGACTACGACGTTCTTTTTGAAAAGATAAAGCGTGTCAGCGTAGTGCAGGCGGTGCTGTACGGCGAAAACCGTTTTAAACTGCTAAATTCGGCTTTGCGCACTCATTTTGACCGCATTACACTGTGCGACGATTTAGAAACGGCGGTGCGCTTTTGCTTCGTACTCGCCAAGAGCGGTCAGACGGTGCTGTTGAGCCCCGCCAGCTCGTCCTTCGACGCTTTTACAGGCTACGAGGAGCGGGGGGAGCGCTTTACGTCACTCGTCAACGAGCTGTGTGAGCAAGCCGTCGCCTGCGAGGAAAATATCCCTTTGACGATGGTGGAAGATGATCAGGACAAGGACGAACGGGACGAATAATACAAGGGGCGCTTTAGGCGACGTCGGATTGTTGGTGTTGGTGGGAGTATATGCTCTGTTCGGCGTGATAATGGTCTATTCTGCCAGCTCGTACAACGCAAAGGTACTCTACGGCGACGAGTTTTACTTTTTCAAAAAACAGCTCGTGGGCTTTTTGTTGGGAGTAATCGCCATGGTCGGCGTGGGCTTTTTCGATTATACCAAGCTGTATACGGTCAAATGGGTCAAGTGGGTAGCTTATTTCATACCCATCGTTTTGCTGGTATTGGTGTTTGTGCCGGGATTGGGCGTTACCAATTACGGCGCCACCCGTTGGATTGGAATCGGACCCATTACAATACAGCCTTCCGAGCTCGCCAAATACGGTTACGTAGTATTCTGTGCGGCATACGTCGCCCAAAATCCCCAACGGGTCAAGAGCTTTTTGGGTATTTTGCCGCTGTTGGGGGCAGGGCTGCTCATCTGCCTGCTCATTATTTTAGAGCCCAATATGTCGGTTACCATGCTGGTGGCGGGATTGATGATTTGCATGGTCTTTTTGAGCGGTACAAAGTGGAGTAATATGCTCTTTTTGGTCGTACCCTGCTTGATAGCCGTGCCTGCGCTCATTCTCGCCGAGCCGTACAGACTGTTGCGTTTGAGTGCCTTTTTAAACCCCTGGGCTTCTCCGCAGGACGAGGGATATCAGCTCATTCAGTCGCTGTACGCGCTGGGCAATGGAGGGTGGTTTGGCGTGGGGCTGTTTGGCTCCCGTCAAAAATTCCGTTTTTTACCCTTTGCTGAAAGCGACTTTATCCTCGCCATCATCGGAGAGGAGCTGGGGTTCGTCGGCATATTTATACTGTTTTTAACCGTAGCATTGATCGTGTATAAGGGCATTCAAATTGCCTCTTCTTGCGATAATTTATTCGGGAATATTTTATGCTGCGGCATCACCTTGGTGTTTGGACTGCAGACGCTGTTGAACGCACTGGTCGTAAGCGGCAGTATTCCGCCCACAGGGCTTCCCTTACCCCTCATATCCAGCGGCAATACTTCGCTCGTCATCACCATGCTGTCCATGGGGATTTTATACAGCGTATCCAGACACAACGGCAAAGAAAAAAATCATATGATATAGTAATTTTTGTTTTACAAGGAGTACTATACATGGATAAATTTATAATAGAAGGGGGGAACAGACTGTACGGCAGCGTTCAGGCGCAATCGGCAAAAAATTCCGTACTCGTTCTGCTTGCCGCCTCTATTTTAACAGAGGAACAAGTGATAATTGAAAACGTACCCCATATTTCGGACGTCGTACATATGAACGATATTTTGCGCAAATTGGGCGCAGACGTTCGTTTTACCGACGGCAACGTATACATATCCAGCCAAAACGCCGTAGAACAGGATATTTCCTCACACCTGACCAAGGAGCTGCGTTCATCGGTATTCATGCTTGGTTCGGTGCTCACCCGTTTCAAGCGTGCGCGCATTTCCTATCCGGGCGGGTGCGACATCGGGTTGAGACCCATCGACTTGCATTTGTTCGGCTTGAAAAAGTTGGGTGTGAAAATTGAGGAAAAGGACGGCTACATCAACTGCAACGCCGAAAAATTGCAGGGCGGTAGCGTACACTTGGATTTTCCCAGTGTGGGCGCCACCGAAAATATTTTGCTCGCCGCCGTCAAGGCGCAGGGAGAAACGGTCATCACCAACGCCGCCAAGGAGCCCGAAATCAAGGACTTACAGGATTTTTTAAACGGTATGGGTGCAAAGGTGAGCGGCGCCGGCAGCGATACGGTTACGGTGCAGGGAGTAAAAACCTTACACGGCACCCGTTTTAAACCGCTCTGCGACCGCATTGAAGCGGGAACTTTTTTAATTGCGTGCGCCATGTGCGGCGGAGAAATACTGGTAAATGGGGTAAAAAGACAAAACATTGCCGCATTGCTCAATAAATTGAG
>JAFVZP010000049.1 GCA_017508105.1 Clostridia bacterium | reverse complement strand
CCTTTCGTATATTCAACTCTGGAAGATGCCGCAGGGCGGAAGCATTACCCTGGTATCGCTGTTGCCGCTCATGATTTTTGCCTATCTGTACGGGCCCAAAAAAGGCGTGCTGGCGGGGTGTATTTACGGCGTTTTACAAGCCATGCAGGACCCGTATATCATTCATCCGGCGCAGTTTGCGCTCGACTATCCCGTGGCGTTTGCCGTTATCGGGTTTGCGGGCGTATTTGCGGGCATGGACGCCATTAAATTACCGCAAGTGCGATTTTTCCTCGGCGGCGTAGTGGCAGGGATTTTAAGATTTATCTGCCACGTGCTTTCGGGCGTGTTTGCCTTTGAGGCGTTTGCCGAGGGTACGAACGCTTGGGCGTACAGCTTGGCGTATAACTCCTTCGTATTCGTCGATTTGGCGTTGGTATTGGTGGCGGGCGTTCTAGTATTCTCGTCAAAGGCCTTTGTCAAGCAAAGCGAGAAATATCTGTTGCTAGCGCAAGAGAGCTAATATTCAATTACAACAAAAAAAAGGTCGCTTGAAGCGACCTTTTTTATTTTATTCCTTATAAAAACTGTAAAATATCCACGAATACGGCGAAGCCCAGCAGTAGCAAAAAGCCTACGGCGTGAATGACGGCTTCGATTTTTCGGTCGATGGGCTTTCCGCGAATCCATTCGATGGCGGTGAATACCACCTTACTGCCGTCCAAGGCGGGAATGGGCAAGAGATTGAATACCGCTAAATTGACGCCGATATACGCCGCAATTTCAAAAAACGGCTGTACGCCACGGGAGAGAACTTTCGAGGTAACGCCGATGGTGGTGACGGGACCGCCGAGAGAATCGACGCCCAAGACGCCACGGAGCAGCTCGCCGAGCACTTGAAAGATAGCGCCCGCGATGCGGAAGGAATAGACAAAGCCGTTGCCGATTGTTTTAAAAAAGCCGAAACGGTAGGACGTGGAATAGACGAGGTAGGTGGGAGCACCCTGTGAATTGAGCACGACCTCGCCCTTATCGTTGGTTTTTTTGGCGATGCCGAGCGCTTACCAAAGCCGATCGACGTCGGCGCTGTTTTCAAAATCGGTGGCACGGCGGAGCTGTATGCTAATTGACTGTTCGGCGCGCTCGCCCGTGTCGGCGTTGACAATGCGGGAAACGTAAAACTCCACCTTTTCCCCTGCCTGTTTATCCTTGACGGCGTTCATGAGGTCGGTGGTTAAAAATACGTCCTTGCCGTCTGCCTTTAAAATAATATCCTTATCCTGAAAGCAGTATTCGCTTGCAATGCCCTCGGCTGGGGCGACCTGATAGGTGGTGAGCACCAGCTGACCGAAGCAGAAGAAGGAAATAAATATAACCACAAGCGCCAAAAGATAGTTCATGAACGCGCCCGAAAGCAGGACAATGATGCGCTTGAAGGGGTGCTGTTCACAGAAATTTTTTGGCTCTTTTTCAGGATTTGCAAGGTTTTTTACCTTGGGCATGGGTGGGGTTAATTTTTCGTCCAAAAACACGTCGTCCAAGGCGTTGGATTTGGGCATGGCTATATCGTCATCGGTCAATTCGTCCTCGCCGGCAAAGGCGCAATACCCACCCAAGGGAATTAAACGAACAGAGAATTTTTCGCCGCTCTTTTTACTCGTATGCTGAAAGAGAACGGGACCGAACCCAATAGAAAATTCGTTGATTTTAAAACCTAAAAGCTTGCCGGCGAAATAATGCCCCGCCTCGTGCACGGTGATCATGACGAGAAGCAGTAAAATTGCAAGCAATACGGATACGACGCCCGAAAGAACGGCGGAAACGGTTAAAAGATTACTGAACATTTTTTATAATTTTTCTTGCCTCCTCTCGTGCCCGACTGTCCGTGGCACACAAGCTTTCGTAGCTCTCTACTCTTTCTCGTTTGGTATGATTGAGCGTGCGTTCAATGACCTCGGCGATGGCTAAAAAGCTGATTTGCCCGTTTAAAAATGCGTTGACGGCGACCTCGCCCGCACCGTTCAGGGCGCAGGGATAGTTATCCCCCCATTCCCCTACCGTTAATGCCAGATCGTAACAGGGGAACATCTCCCTCGTCAGCGGTTTAAAATGCAGGGCGGAGAGCGCGGTGAAGTTTAAAGGCGCGACGTCGCAGGGCAAACGGTTGGGGTGCGTAAGCGCAATTTGAATGGGAATTTCCATGGACGGATAGCTCATTTGCGCGAGCACGCTGCCGTCCGAGAAGGATACCATGGAATGAATGATGCTTTCGGGATGCACCACCGCCTCGATTTTTTCGTAGGGCGCGTTGTACAGCCATTTTGCCTCGATGACCTCAAAGCCCTTATTCAAGAGCGTGGCACTATCCACGGTGATTTTGGCGCCCATGCTCCACGTGGGGTGGCGGAGCGCGTCGGCGGCGGTTACATTTTTGAGCTGTTCTTTGGTATAGCCGTAAAAGGGCCCGCCACTTGCCGTGAGCAGGAGCTTGGAAAACTCGGCACTGCGGTTGAAATGCAGCGCCTGCCAGATGGCGGAGTGTTCGCTGTCCACGGGCAGAAGGTCAACGCCCTTTTGGGCGATTTTTTGCATGACCAGCTCGCCGCCGCAAACCAGCGTTTCTTTATTCGCCAAGGCGAGCTTTTTGCCGCATTCAATGGCTTTTAAGGAATATTTGAGCCCTGCAAAGCCCGTAGCGGCGACGAACGTCACGTCGCAATCCTCGATGCAATTTAACGCCTGCTCCTCGCCAAAGGACAGCTTGGTGCCCTCAAAGACAGGGGGCATGCCCGAAAGGCGCGAGCGATCGACGAGGGTGGCGCGGGGCGGGCGAAACTCGGAAATCTGTTGAAACAGCAGCTCAAAATTGCTGCCTGCGACGAGGGCGGAAAAGCGGAAAAGCTCTGCATTTCTGCGCACGACGTTGCAGACCTGCTTGCCGATGGAGCCCGTGGAGCCGATTAAAGCGATGGAAATCATACCCGTTTTATCTCCTGTGAAAAAGCGTTGCCGCCGCCTTGATAAAAAATTAAGGCGAGAGCGGTTTTTAGATAGAAATGCTTGCCGTACGGCAAGCATTTTCCTTTTATAAAATAGTATACGTTTGTTAAAGTACGTTTATGCTTACAAGAATGTAAAATACCGTATAGACCAGAACGGCTGCGTACATGGTGCCGTCGATTCTGTCTAAAACACCGCCGTGACCGGGCATGATATCGCCCATGTCCTTGATGTTTTCCTTGCGCTTGACGGCGCTTTCAACCAAGTCGCCAAATTCGGTGAAGAGCGCTGCGCCCGCACCGACCAACAGATAGACTGGCAAGTGCATATAGGGCAGGGCGTCGGGACCGAGCTTTACGAGATTGTAGATAAAGAAGAGCACGAGCGCGCCGAGCACACCGCCGACTACGCCGCCGATGCCGCCGATGACCGTCTTTTTGGGAGAGATGTCGGGCGACATTTTCTGCGGGAATTTTTTACCCAGGCTCATGCCGAACACGTAGGCAAGCGAATCGGCACACGGGGAGATGACGAAGATGAGCAGCAGCGCCAAGTCGGAGTATTCGGAAAGATGATTGCACAGCACCATGGTGCCGATGATGAGCGTGGGATACACGCAGGCAAGAAGTGCGCAGCCGACGCTTTCGAGCGTGGTTTCTTCATAGCGCAAGACCAGGAGCGAGCAAATTACCGTAGAAACGATAAAAAAGCTGACGCCCATGACCGAGAGATGCTCGTACCCTACGGCGAATACGCTGATATCGTAGGCGGGGATATAGCAGACGGCAAACAGCTGGGCAATTACCTTTTGCGCCTGGTTAAACGGTCGCCGAGCGCGCGAATCATTTCGTATGCGCCGATAAGCGAAAAGGCATACAAGAGAGCGTCGAAGCTCAACACCCCCCAAGGGGCGGGCAGGTATGCTTTTAAAAGAAAAAATGCTATTAGTACGACTACGTAACAGGTACCCGTAATCAATCGTTGTTTCATATGACACCTTTTATTTTACACTTTTCCGAAGCGACGGGTGCGGTTGGAAAATTCTTCCAATGCCGCATCGAAATCTTTATCCGAAAAAGCCGGGAACATTTTATCCGAGAAGTACAGTTCGGCGTACGCCGCTTGGTAGAGCAGGAAGTTGGAAAGCCGCTTTTCCTTGCCCGTGCGAATGATGAGGTCGGGGTCGGACTGACCTTTCGTGTATAATAAATTGGCAAAGCCCTCTTTATCGAGCTGCTTGCCCTGCACGACGGCTAAATTGACCGCGCGCAAAATTTCGTCCCTTGCGCCGTAGTTGAGCGCAATGTTGACGCAGCGTTCGGTGAACGAAGCGGACGCCTGTACCGCCGACTGAATGGACGATTGCACGTCCTCGGGCAGCACGCTGATGTCGCCTAAAATGCAAAGACGCGCCTTCTTTTCAATGAGCTCGTGGACGTATTTGGAAAAATACGTGCGAAAGAGTGAAAAGAGTGCGTCCAGCTCGGCTTGAGGACGGGAGAGATTCTCCGTGGATAGCGCGTAGACGGTGACCGTGGGGATACCAAGATCAAAGGCGTGTTGCAATAAGCCCATCATGCGCTCCATACCGTGCTGATGCCCGAACGAACGGGGCATCAAACGGCTCTTTGCCCATCTGCCGTTGCCGTCCATGATGAACGCAACGTGCGAGGGTAGATTGGCTGTGTTTATATCTTTCAAGAGCGTTCCCCTTAAATGGTCATGATGTCCTTGACTTTGGCGTCGATGAGTTTATCCACCGATTCAATGGATTTTTTAATTTCCTTTTCGATATCGGCTTCGACGTTGCTTGCCTCGTCCTCGGAAATTTCCTTGGCGGTCTTCATCTTTTTGACCGCATCCATGGCGTCACGGCGCACATTGCGCACCGCAACCTTGGCGTCCTCGCCGATTTTCTTGGCTTGCTTGGAGAGGTTCTTTCTGGTTTCTTCGGTGAGCTCGGGGAAGGAAAGGCGAATGACGTTGCCGTCGTTGGTGGGCGTGATGCCGATGTTCGACTGCAAAATTGCCTTTTCCACCGATTTCAAGAGACTCTTATCCCACAAGTTGATTGCCAACGTGCGGGCGTCGAGGGTGTTGACGTTGCCCAGCTCGATTAAGCGGGAGGTGCCGCCGTAGGCTTCGACCTTCAACGAGTCTAAAATGTGCGGATTGGCACGGCCTGCACGGATTTGAGAGTATTGGTTGCTCAACGCATTGAGCGCGCCGTCTAATTTATCGGAAAGCTCTAAAAATAATTCTTCGATTTTTTCATTGTCAATCATGGTATAGTTTGCTCCTTATTTTATTTTTAATTTGTAATAATCGTACCCATTTTTTCGCCGCAGACCGCACGCACGATGGAGTTTTCCTCGTCCAGCGCAAAGCACAGCACGGGAATGTCGTTTTCCATGCACATGGTCGCCGCCGTGGAATCCATGGCCTTCAATCCCTGCGAGATGATGTCTACGAAGGACAGCTGATCGTATTTTTTTGCGTTGGGATTGGTTCTGGGGTCGCTGTCGTAGATGCCGTCGATGTTTTTTGCCATCAAAAGCACGTCGGCGTTGATTTCGCAGGCACGCTGCGCCGCCGCCGTATCCGTCGAGCAATAGGGATTACCCGTACCGCAAGCCATGATGACGATTCTGCCCTTTTCAAAGTGGCTCAGCGCCTTTCTCAAAACGTAGGGCTCGGCGACCGAAATCATATTGAGCGCCGTCTGCACACGGGTGGGAATACCACGCTTTTCAATGGCGTCCATCATGGCGAGGGCGTTCATGACCGTTGCCAGCATGCCCATTTGGTCGGCAGTGGCTCTGTCCATGTTGGTGCCCTGTCTGCCACGCCAAAAGTTACCGCCGCCGATGACCAAGGCGATTTCCACGCCCATTTTGTGAACGGTTACGATTTGGTCAACCACTTGGGCGATGACTTTTTCGTTTAACCCGAAACGCTCGTCACCTGCCAGCGCTTCACCGGATAATTTCAATAAAATTCTCTTGTATTTCGGTTGCATTGGTTTTTGTTGCTCCTTATTACTCGCATCCGCCGCCAAAGGGCGATTTTTGCGGATGTATACGGTTTTTTTCATTATATCATATATTATGGAAAAATAAAAGCATTTTTACAAATTTTTTCCTGAATAAAAAATCCGTACCCTTTTAAGCAAATCATGTAACGAGTGCAAAAGCGTGCGCATACGCTCTTTTACACGAAAAAAGAGGTTGCCTTGATGGGAACCTCTTTTGATTTTTGTTTTTTCTTATTCGGCGATGGGATAAACGGATACTTGTTTGTCCTTTTTGCCCGCTCTTTCGAATTTAACGACGCCGTCTACCAAAGCAAACAACGTGTCGTCTTTACCGATACCTACGTTCTTACCGGGGTGGATTTTGGTGCCTCTCTGTCTGACGAGGATGCCACCGGCAAGTACTGCCTGACCGTCGGTACGCTTAACGCCAAGGCGCTTTGCCTCGCTGTCACGACCGTTGTGGGAAGAACCGGTACCTTTCTTATGAGCGAATAAACTGATGAATATCATTTTTATTTCTCCTTAATTTGTTATTTTTTGGGGTGCGGTGTATTAAAGGGTGATGCTTTCAATCTTAACCGCAGTGAAAGGCTGTCTGTGACCTTGCTTTTTACGCTCGTTCTTCTTAGGCTTATACTTGAAAACGATAATCTTTTTGAACTTATCCTGCGCTACAACGGTAGCTTTGACCTTTGCATTTGCAACGTCGCCGCCGAGTTTTACGCCGTTTTCATCTGCAACCATGAGTACATTGAGCTCCACTTCAGCGCCAACCTCTGCGTTCAGTTTTTCCAAACGAACGGTTTCGCCTTCGCTTACCTTATACTGCTTGTTGCCGTTTTCGATAATTGCGTACATAGATTTATTACCTCCTCTTTCCAGTCTCGAAGAATTACGTAGGCGATGAACTTACATTCATGCTTTTTAGCCCGTTTCTATCGGCTCAAAAAATAATTTAGCATATTTACCCCGTAAAGTCAAGCCGTTTTACGCCTTTTTCTTGGATTTTTAATAAAAATAAGTGTAATTTTTGAGAAAAAAGCACTCGCCTGCATATCCTTACGCTTCTTGCGCAAACTGTAAAAGAAGCAATAAGGAGAAAACCTGCTATGGAATACAAGAAATCAAACAGCGAAACGCTCTCGGAAATTTACAGAAACACCCAGCTCGCTTTGGAATCCATCTCGGATATTCTGCCCGAAATTGAGGACGAGAATATCAAAGAAGAAATCATGCGCCAGCACGAGGAGTATGAAAAAATTTGCGCCACCGCTACCATGATTGCCAAAAACAACGGACAGGAGCTCAAAGAACCCAACCCCATTAAAAAGGCCATGATGTGGAGTAGCATTAAAATGAACACCATTGCCGATAAATCGGCTTCGCACATCGCCGATATGATGGTGCAGGGCACGGTGATGGGTATTACCGCACTCAAAAAGACGCAGTCGGACAGCCAGGGACTGCTCGAAGACGACGTTGCCGCCCTATTACAGGAATTAATCGACCTGGAAGAGCGCTTTGAGGAAAGGCTGAAAGGCTATTTATAAGCTACCCATGCCTGCGATAAAGGCTATACTGCGAAAACAACCGAGGTTGCCCTCGGTTGTTTTTTTCTATTCCTCGCAAACAAGCAGCTGCGCGTCCTCGGGAAGGGTGGCGCGCTTGCCCTTTGCATACGCTTTTAATTTGAACTGTTCCTCGTGATAGGTGCGATGGGGAACGAAGTAGACCTTGCTGCCGTGCCAGCGTTTTAGCTCGTTTTCAAGCATTTTATGCTTGAACAAAAACTCCATGAGTCCGCGATTCATGTCCACGACCACGGTCTGCGCGCCGTCGGACAGCGCCTTTAAAATTTCCGCGCGGATCAAACAAATATTGAACTCGTCCGAGAAGATATGCCCGTTGAGCTTGCAGTGCGAGCAGGGCTTTAACAGCTTGGACGCCACGCCGTTGGTTGTGCGCTTACGGGTGAATACCGAAAGACAAAACTCGTTCATGGGTAGCACGTTGGACTGCACCTTGTCGTGCGAGAGGCATTGACGCAGCTCCTCCTCCACCGATTGACGGTGGCGTTCGTCGAGCATGTCGATGAAGTCCACCACGACGATTCCGCCCACGTCCCTTAGGCGCATTTGCCGTGCAATTTCACGCGCGGCGGCAATATTGGTGGCGTATACCGTATCCTCTAAATTTTCATCGCCCAGATAGCGCGAGGTGTTTACGTCGATGGCGGTGAGCGCTTCGGTGCGTTCGATGACGATGGAGCCGCCGTTGGGCAGGGATACCGTACTGCCCGAAAGCTGCTTGACCTGTTCGGCAATGCCGTACTTGGAAAACATATCGTCTTGCCCTTCGTACAGCTCGATGTTCCAGGACTCAAAGGCGGGGCGAAGGCTGGAAAGGGATACGAGCTGCTCGTACAGTCCCTTTTCACCCACGGTGACGCGGCTGATTTCGTCGTTGAAGCTGTCGCGAATGACGCGGGCGGGCAGGTCGTATTCCCGGTGTAAAATTCCGCCGACGGGCAGCGTTTTGTATTTTTCAAGCACGGTGGCATACAGACTGCGAAGATAGGCGAGCTCGGTTTTTAATTGAGAGAGCTTGGCATAGGGCGCAACCGTGCGCACGACCAGCCCCTCTCCTTTTTTGCGCAGCCTATCCGCCGTAAACAGCAGATTTTCCCGCAGCTCAACCTCGCTGATTTTACGGGAAACACCCAGAAAATCGGTGTTGGGCAAAAAGATTAAATTTTTACTGACGAAGGACAGCTTGGTGGAAAGCTTAGCGCCCTTGTTCCCGCGCGGATTTTTAACCGCCTGCACGATGAGCTCGTCCCCCGGGGAGAGCTGGAGCGGCGGAGATTTCTTTCGGCGGCGTTTTTCGGTTTTGGTAGCGTATTTGGAGACAACGTCCAACGCCTCGTCATCCGAGAGGGGTAAAAAACAGTTGCGTTCCAATCCGCAGTCGACAAAGGCGGCGTTCATGCTCTCGATGACGTTGACCACCCTGCCCTTGTAGATGTTTCCGACGAACTCCTTGCGCTCCTCGTTTTCAATGCCGAGTTCGACCAGCTTGCCGTCCTCGACGAGCGCAGAAAGCTGCAACCCGCTGTGACGGTCGAAATATAGCTCTTTTTTCATAACGTAATTGTTTATATATACCTTTAAAATTTGATTACGAAAGCAAAAAACTGCGTTGAAATTATAAAAAACAACGCTATTTTATATATTATATCATACTAATTTTGTTTTTTCAAGCCATATCCTGCTCTTTTGTTGTATTTTTGGCAAAATCCCCCACGCAGGCGGTTAAATCGCCCTCCTCCAGCCACGCCGACAGATCTTCCTGGCGCAGAGTGAAGCGGTATTCGCCGTCCAAAGAAAATACGTCCAGAAGCAGGTATTTATCCCGACGCAGGAGTGGAATGACCTTTCTCAACGGAAAATCCTGCGCCACGGCAAAGCGACGCTCCTCTAACCCACGGCATAAGTCGGCGGCGAGCGAAAAGCGTATGCGCTCGTACCCGTAATTAACCCCCTGCAGGCAGCCCACACCCAAGAATAACGCAAAAAATAATAGGGTGATATTAAACTCCGAAAGCGTGAGAAAAAAACCGACGGTGAGCAGAGCGCAAAGCGAAAAGGAAAGCACTTTACAGGCTACCCATGCCCGTTTTCTACCCCAAAAATGCGAGAACGTGCAAAAGGCGATTCGACCGCCGTCCAAGGGCAGGGCGGGCAGGAGATTGACGAGGGCGAGCGAGGTGCAGGCGAGGGCGGCGGAATCGGTGAAGGCGTACGCTTCGGGAAAGAGCCACCAAAGCGCCACGAAGGCGAGAGCCGTTGCGCCGCTGCACAGCGGACCGACCAAGGCGACGAAAATTTCGTCCTTTAAGGAGATGCTGCCGATATCCCCCTTGACCAGCGCGCCGTAGGGCATGAGCACGATTTTGTTGAGCGAATACCCCAGCTTGGCGGCGGCAAAGGCGTGGGCGCATTCGTGCTCGAGGGCGGCAAGAGTGACGAGGAGAAAGACGAACAGCTCGCCCGTGATACAAAAATAAATGCCGAACACCCAAAAGAGCGGATGTACGGCAATTTGAACGGATTGTTTTTTCATTGTTTTTAATTACTCGTTCCAGCTTAAGCAGTTTTGCGCGTCTACCGAATAACAGTTCAGCATTTCCCCGTCCTGATAAAAGCTGACCTGCACGGGAGCGGTGCCGTCGGTATAGGCAAAGGGTACGTTGGAACGCACGGTTGCACCCTCGGCATAGTACGGCGTGGTCAGACCCGTATACACGCTTTCAAAGGTGGACGAATGGGAGACCACCACCGTATACGTTTGGCCCGATTGCGTGATAGAAGAAACCGTGCCGTCGCAGGCGGGGTATACGCTGCACTCGGCGGTGAAGGACAAAAGGCCTGCCGAGGAGAGCGTGAGCTCCACGTCCGCAAACTCGCTGACGACGGGGGTGAGGGTGAATTCCGAGTAAGGCTGCGCCGAAGCCGAATCGGCGACGTCGGGGTTCAAGACCGTGCGAATGAAGGTGTTGATGGCACTGTCGGCGAGAAAAATATTTGTGAGAAAGATGGTCAGGCACAAGAGGCATGCAACGGCAAACTCCACGATGAGTACGGGGTGCGTGCGCTTTTTTTCTTCGTCGTACAGCACGACGTCGTGGCTGTCGGCAGTTTGAGCGGACGAAGGGTCGGCGTTCAGCGTGCGCTCGCCCGGTTCGCCCTCGTCGGGCTCGGCAGAGAAGTCCGTGCCGGCGTAGGTTTTGTCGCGGCTACGGGCAGAGGATTGCATGCGCTCGTTTACCTTGCCCACCGCCAACAGCTTTAAATCGGGGAAGAGGCGCTTTTTCTTGACCACGTTGACCGTGGCGACGGGAATTTCCAACATCTCGGCGTAATCTATTTCTTCGCTCATATCAAATTGACTCCTTGCAAAAATTTTTATATGTCTTACTATATGAGCCGTTTGCGCCGTTTAGAATTAAAAAAACCGCCGAATTTTGCCGATTTCAAAATTCCGACGGTTTTTTGCGGTTGAATGATTGTTTATTTTTTTCGAAGCGAGGCGACGCTTTGCTTTAACACCTCTACGGTGTAGTCCACCTCCGCCTCGGTGTTATGCTTGCCAAACGAAAAGCGCAACGCCGAGGTAACGCGCTCTTTGGGCAAGCCCATTGCCGTTAAAACGTGGCTGGGTTCGATGGAGCCCGAAGCGCAGGCGCTGCCCGTGGCGACGGCGACGCCCTGTAAATCCAACCGATGCAGAAGTGAGGTTGCCTCTACACCCAAAAACGAAAGGTTGGCGTTGGACGCAAGGCGGTTTTTCTCATCGCCGTTTAAATATACGTCCTCTATTTCATTATATATACGTTCTAAAAAATATTGGCGCAGGGCGTACAGCCGAGCGGTGTTTTGCTCTCGCTCCTGCACGGCGAGAGAGAGCGCCGTTGCCATGCCAACGGCACCCGCAACACAGGACGTTCCGCCCCGAAGGCCGCGCTCCTGCTCCCCGCCGTTGACGAGCGGGAGTATGGGCGTTCCTTTTTTGATATACAGCCCACCCACGCCCTTGGGGCCGTAAAACTTATGCGCGGAGAAGGATACCATGTCTGCATTGGACGTAATTTTCGACATATCCATGGCTCCCGCCGCCTGCACGGCGTCGGTGAAGAAAACGCCGCCCTTTTGGTGGGTTAGCGCGCAAATTTGTTCGATGGGTTGGAGCGTACCCACCTCGTTGTTGGCGGTCATCACGCAGACCAGAGCGGTATCCGTGCGCAAGCTGTTTTGCAGCGCGGTTATATCCACAAAGCCCCGTTCGTCGACGGGGAGATATTCCACCTCAAAGCCCTCTTTTTTTAACGCCTCGCCGCTATGCAGAACGGCATGGTGTTCGACGGAAGAGATTAAAACGTGCTTTTTACCCGTGGCACGGGCAATGGCGGCGGCGCAGCCCTTGACAGCCCAGCTGTCCGATTCGCTGCCCGAAGAGGTGAAATATACCTCCGAGGGCTGAACGCACAGATTTTGAGCAATGCTGTCCCGCGCCCAATCGAGGGATTTTAACGCTTCCCGACCGAAGGCGTGCGACGACGAGGGGTTGGCGTAGACCTCGGTGAGGTGGGGCGTCATGGCGAGCAGCACCCGTTTATCGAGCGGCGTGGTTGCCGCATGGTCTAAATATACTTTCATATCAATCGCACTCCACTAAATCTTTAATAACCTGGCTTGCCATCAGCAGTCCCATGACCGAAGGGGTGAAGGACACCGAACCGACCGCATCGCTATAAGCCGTCGCTGCGGGGGGTTCTTTGGAATAGACGACCTTGACGCCGCTTACAACGCCCGCTTCCTTTAATTTTTTACGCACGGCGCGCGCCAGCGGACACACCTGCGTTTTGGAGATATCGGCAATTTCAAAGCGTTCGGGAAAGAGCTTATTGCCCGCACCCATGGCTGAGATGACGGGGGTATTGCAGCGCTTGGACTGCAAAATGAGCTCGACCTTGGCGGGTACGTTATCCACAGCGTCCACGACGTAGTCGAAAGAGGAAAAATCGAACTCCGCCGACGTTTGCTCGGAGAAAAACAGCTGCATCGCCTGCACCTTACAGTCGGGGTTGATGTCGTGAATACGCTCTTTGAAAACCTGCGTTTTTGGACGGGAAACGGTGGAGTGCAGGGCAATGATCTGGCGGTTGATATTGGTTTCGTCCACCACGTCCTTATCGACGAGGACGAGCTCGCCCACGCCGGCACGGGCAAGCGCTTCCACGCAGTATCCGCCCACGCCGCCGACGCCGAAAATTGCTACCCTACTGTTATTTAGTTTTTGCACACCGCGTTCGCCCAACAACAGGGCGGTGCGCTCAAATTGTTTTTTCATATTTTTATTGTAACACTTTCGCCTGCGTTTGTCAAAATAAAAAATTTGTGTTATACTGTTTTTATCGGTAGAATTAAGGAGAATATCCATGACCGCAGCCCAATATACAAAATGGAGCCGCCCCTTTCGGGAAAACCCGACGTTAAAGGGCGCGCTTGTTCTCTACAATACAATCGCCACCTACGCACTTGCCCTTGGGTTTTCAATCGCCCTCGGCGCACTGCTTTGGTTGCGGGACGAACGCTTTTTGCGTGTTTGCCTCTCCCCCGCGGCGGGACTTGTCATCGTCAGTCTCGTGCGTATACTCGTCAACCGCAAACGCCCGTACGAAACGCTCGATATTGAGCCGCTTTTGAAAAAGAAGAAAAGCGGACAGTCCTTCCCCTCTCGGCATACGTTCAGCGCCTTTGCCGTGAGTACGGCGATATTTTTCCTCTTGCCCGCCCTCGGCGGGGTGTGCGCCGTGCTGAGTGCATTGCTCGCAGTGGCGAGAGTTGTTCTCGGCGTGCACTATCCCTCGGACGTAATTTTCGGCGCTCTATTCGGCATTATTTTAACCGCACTTGGGCTGTACCTTCCCCTACCGCTATAGCGCATAAAAAATATACGCCGTTGCTTTTTTGCAACGGCGTTTTTTATTTTCTATTTACACTCGTCCTGTTCTTCTTGGGATAAAACGAAGGGATTGCGCCATTTCAGCTTGGGTTTTTCCCGTTCTTCGGGAATAACCGTCTGCACGGTGAGGGCGCGGAATTTTCCACGGTAACGGCTGCCTGCCCATTCGCACAGCTCACGGGTTTCAAAGAGCGCAAACACCGTGCTGCCCGAACCGCTCATGCCGTAGCCCAAGGGCGAGAAGGCAGCTATTTCTTCTAATGCGCGCTCCACGTCCTTATTGAGCGCACAGGCAGGACGGGTGAGTGCATTGTAAAAGGCGGCACCCATGCCCGTATAATCGCCCTGTAAGAACGAGGTGATGCAACGCTCGGTGTCCGTGCGCGCCCCGTCGGGCGAGCGGTCGTATTCTTGGTAACACTCGGCGGTGGAAACGGGCGTTTGCGGACAGAGCAATAAAAAATTCAGTCTTTGAGAGCTTTGAATCTTTTCCACCTGTTCCCCTCTGCCCCGCATGCGGGCAAAGCCGCCGTGGAGCATATAGCCCGTATCGCTGCCCAGGCTGTCGGCAAGCGATTTTAAGCCCTCGAGGTCGGTTATGCCGTGCAGCTTTGCCATGCCGTTTAAAACCCCGGCGGCGTCGGCAGACGAGCCACCCATGCCTGCACCCATGGGGATATTTTTATACACGGTGATATCGGCGCCGCGCGTGTTGTATTTTTTCACAAACGCCTCGCCCGCCAACAGTGCGACGTTGCGCTCCAAGGGGATATTCTCGCTGCCCATGCCCCGCATGAATACGTTGATGAGGGCGTCCTTGCGTTCCTTTAACACGATGAAATCGGACAGGTCGAGCGAGCAGACAAAGCTATCCAAGAGATGGTAGCCCTCTTTTACGCCCGTGATATTCAACGAGAGATTGAGTTTTGCGTAGGAGTGAATGCGAACGGTTTTCATGATACGTACATTATACCACGCCCATGGAGATTTTTCAAGGGAAATTGACAGACTTGGAAAAATAATAAAGACCCCCGTGCTTGACAAAAGGGGGGCGGGCGTGCTATACTTTTATAGAAAAAATGAAAAAGAGGTGATAAAATATGGATATTACCAAAGATATACAGTACGTCGGCGTGAACGACAGAGAAATTGATTTGTTTGAAGGACAGTACGTCGTTCCCAACGGCATGGCGTACAATTCCTACGTTATTTTGGACGAAAAGGTTGCCGTGTTCGACACGGTGGACGGACGCTTCGGCGAAGAATGGCTGAATAATATACAAAACGCCTTGCAGGGCAGAACGCCCGATTATTTAATCGTACAGCACATGGAGCCCGACCACTCGGCAAACGTTGTGCGCTTTTTAAGCGCCTATCCCACGGCGACGGTGGTTGCCGACCAGCGTGCCTTTGTCATGATGAAGCAGTTTTTCAAAGAGGACTACCCCGACAGACGCATGGCCGTGAAGGACGGCGTTATGCTCAGCCTGGGCAAGCACACCCTGCACTTCATCTCCGCGCCCATGGTGCATTGGCCCGAGGTTATTATGACCTACGACGATTATGACAAGGCACTCTTTTCTGCCGACGCGTTCGGAAAATTCGGTGCGTTGGACGCCGAAGAGGATTGGGCTTGCGAAGCAAGACGCTATTACTTCGGCATCGTGGGTAAGTACGGCGTACAGGTGCAAAGCCTCTTGAAAAAAGCGGCGGGCTTGGACATTCAGACCATCTGCCCCCTGCACGGCCCCGTTTTAAAAGAAAACCTCGGATATTACCTCAATTTATACGATATCTGGTCGTCCTACGGCGTGGAGAGCGAGGGCGTGGCAATTTTCTATACCTCTATCTACGGAAACACCAAAAAAGCCGTGGAGCTGTTGGCGCAAACGCTGCGTGAGGACGGATGCGTAAAGGTCGTTTGCAGCGACCTTGCCCGTTCGGACATGGCGGAGAATATAGAGGACGCCTTCCGCTACGGAAAAATCGTGCTGGCGACCACGACGTATAACGGCGACATCTTCCCGTTTATGCGCACCTTCCTCGACGGGCTGGTCGAGAGAAATTATCAAAACCGCACGGTCGGGTTTATCGAAAACGGCAGTTGGGCGCCCATTGCCGCCAAAACCATGAAAAAAATATTGGAAAACAGCAAAAATTTGACCTTTATTGACCCCGTCGTAACCCTTCGTTCGGCAATGAACGAGGAAAACGCACAGCAGATAAAGGCGCTTTCCAAGACGCTCTGCGAATGATAAAAACACCCCACCCATGCCCGCATTGAGCGAGCTTTTAACGCAAAGAAAAAACGCCTTTCGTTTTGAAAGGCGTTTTTGATTTTTAATCTGCAATTTCGGGCATGGTTACTTGCGTTGTTCCGTAGTCGTAATATAGCATTTCGGTCTTCTGGGAACCATTCATTCCGGGAAGATTGAATTGTGTATAGACGTAACAAGCCTTTCCGTTTACAAACTTTATTATAAACTTTTCATAATTTTGCTCTTGCGTTATTTCCTTTATTTCCAAGCCGCCCGATTCACCCGAAGCAATGGTTTGTGTCGATACGGTCACGGTTAAACCTTGCGCAACGTACGCCTTTAACTCTTGATCGTAAGAAAATTGTGCATACGCATCCTCAATCGCTACAAAACCGCAAATGTACTGGCTACAAAAATACTCCCTATATTCTTCGTAGGTAATACCGGAATACCTTTCTAAGGATTCTACCTCTACCCAACTTTGGGTTGTAGCGTCATAGCTTAAGGCGTATATTTTCTCATTCTCCCCTTCCATTACTACATCCTCTTGTTTTTGTATAGAGCCGTCGTAATTTGTTTCTCCTTTTGTAGATATCATTGTTTGACCGAGCTTTGTTTCCCCTTCGGTTTCAAAGCCACCGTCCGGTCTTTCCACTTGCATAAAAATTTTCACGGAAAAATTATCAGTATTGCTGGCTTGCAAAGCCGCTTTCCACTGCGCTTGGTTGAGCACTTCGGATACAATGGTATCGGGGTCGGTATCTGCCGTTATGGTGATACTGCTGCCACTGCTGCCGCCAACACTATCACTACCACCCGCACTGCTACCGCTACTGCTGCTGCCGTTGCCGGGGGCGCAGGCGGTGAAGGCAAAAGCGCTAAAAGACATGACGGCGCCGCACAAAGCTGCTGTTAAAAACTTCAATTTTTTCATAAATTGCTCCTTATCGTTTGATTGAATGCCTTTATTATACTCTAACGATTGGGTGCTGTCAAGACCTTTTTAAAACATTGGTTTTACATTAAAAAAGAGAGGCTCTTTTGTTGGAAAGAGCCTCTCTTTTTGTTATACTTTTTGGCGATATACGATGATGCGTTCGCCCTTTTTGACGGGGAAGGTCATTTCGGGGTTGCTGGATAACACGTCCTCGGGGGATTTATGTAAGCTCTTGGCAATTTCCCAAAGTCCGTCCCCTTCCAAGGGAAGAAAGACGCTGAACGCGCTGTCCGATTGTTGGATTGCCTCGCCCTCCTCCACGGCGGAAATGAAAGAAATTTTGCGTTCCTCAAACACGTCCACGGTGAATTTGAGCGTGGCTTCGACCTCGGCTTCGCCTTCACGCTTTTGCCGCACGGACATACCCAGGACGAGCACGGAAATGCGCTTTTCGCCCGACACCTCGCCTTTTAAGGGCAGGGCGAAGGGTAGCTCAACCTGTACGCTGCGGTGAGTGGAATCCCGTTCGCTGACGAGGAGTGTGGCGGAGAGCACGCCCTGCAGCTCCTCGCCGTTGGCGCCGACGAGGCAGTTGGCTTCGACCTTTTGGTTGACGAGCGCCTGCAAGGCGGTGGTATAGTCGATGGGCGCAGACAGCGAGGCTACGCCGCTGACACGCTCGGTAAAGCGCAGGCTTTCACGGCAATAGGAGAAGGTGCGCTCCTCTTTGCTCAGCTGTAATTTACACTGTGTGCTGAACGCGTCCTCGGTGACGGTAATGGACTCCAAGACGCATACCATGCCCGAAATTTGCAGGGTTAATTCGACGGTGATTTTGCTCTTTCTCCGCTCCTCGTCGGTGTGCAGAGCGAGGTTTGCGGAGAGCACGCGGGCGGTTGCCTGACAGGGCATACCCACCGAAGCGACGTCGCAGGGGAGCTCGACCTTGAAGGGCAAAAGGCGTTCGTAATTTTCCAAGCCGTCGTCCTTTAAGACGCAGAGATTGACCGCCGCCTCGCCCGAAACGGTCAAGCCGCCCGTTGAACAGGCGACGTGTTGCAGGCAGACGTTTTCGCCGTGCAGGAGAATGTCGCCCACCAGCTCGCACTCAAATTCGTCCGAGGTTTCTACCTCGCCGCCGCAATACTCCTCTTTGAGCACGGATACCGAATTTTTTTGGCAGATGAGCGAGCTGCCACCCGTGAGATAGTCTAAATGATGCACGCCGTTGACGGTGATTTCCGCCTCGACGAGCGAGGATACGTAGAGCGACGCCCCCTCACGCTTGACGGTAGAGGAGAGCACGTTGAGCTCCACAACGGCGCTGTGTGCGGGAACAACCCATTCGTGCTGGCCGCGGTGGGTAAACTCTGCCCCGCGCTCCATACGGCAGACGTTTTTGTCTGCGTCCTCATAGATAACGCCGAGCAAGAGCTTGCCGTTGTAGCGCACCTCACCGTCCAACGCCTCGGCGGAAGTGAGCACCGCGGTGGCACGGGTAGCGAGCACGCTGCCGATTTCCCCCACACCCGTCAAACGGCACTCCACGATGGATTGCGTTTTGAACCGAGCAATTCGGCCGGCATAGCTATAAGTTTCAAATTCAGGTTTGACAGACATACAATGTTCTCCGATTTTTAAAATTTTCACTTTCATTGTATGCCCGAAAAGTTCAGTTTATGCCGACTTTTTGCTTTTCCTTGGTAATTTTTACCTCGCCGCAGAGAATTTCCGAGTATGAGTAGGCGGTTTTGCCCAAGAAAGTTTTGTCGTCGGGCGCAACGGTGAAAATTTCGGGGTATACACCCGAGAGTACGCCCGAATAGCGCACGATTTTATTTCTGCCCAGGTTGAACCAGACGTTTACGCGCTGATTGCGGCAGGAATGAATGTGTTGCTTGATTTGTGAAATGTTTTGAACGGCTGCTTTAATCATACCCCTATTTTATCCCTTTTTTGGGGGTTTTATACAGTTTAGGCGAGAGCGCTTAACCCATCGGCGTAAAATAAAACCGCCCTGCGCTTTATGTGCAGAGCGGTTGCCGTTTTATGCGGTTATTCAATTAAAAGTCTTCTTCGTCTTCATCATCGTCATCATCGTCATCGTCGCCGCCGTATTTATAAATATCGTCGCCCGTAACGTATTCGAAGTCCTCTTCTTCCTCGTCGTGGTATTCCTCGTCCTCTTCTTCCTCGTCGGCAAACTCGGCGCCAAACTCCTCGTTCAAGCCCAAATCGTCCGTTTCGTCGGGCTCTTCGTCGAGGTACATCTGCCATTCCTCGTCGTTGTCGAGGTCCACGTCCACGTCGGCTTCTTCCTCATATTCCAGCTTTTTCTTGCAGCTTTCACACATCTTCTCTCCAACGCGAATCATGTTCTCGCCGCAACGGGGACAGAGCTCTTCAAGCAGCTCCTCCTCGTCGGTGTAAAAGGGTTCGTCATCCAAGCCCTTCATTTCTTTAATGCAAATATCGCACATTTGCTGCTTTTCAACGTCGATATAATTCAATTCACATCTGGGGCACTTTGCGTATTTCACCATGTGTATTCTCCCTCCTGTCTTTTTTCGCTTTACAGTTTAACCAATTCGTTTAAACGCAATACATTATATTATTTCATTTGAATTTTGTAAACCGTTTTCCACCCATCTTTTTGTTTTTTATTTGTTTTTTTGATTTTTTCTCGCAAAAAATAAGGACGGTTTGCCTCAAAGCAAGCCGTCCTGTGCTTTTATTCAATTATTCTTGCGTTTCGGGAGCTTGTTCCTCGGTTGCTTCGGGAGCTTCTGCTGCCGCTTCAGCTTCTTCGGTTGCTTCTGCAACGGGTTCAGCTTCTACGACGGGTTCTTCCGCTTCAACCGCTTCTACCGTTTCAGCTTCAACAACTTCAGGTTCAACTTCTGCGGTTTCAGGTTCAGCTTCTGCGGTTTCAGGTTCAGCTTCTGCGGTTTCAGGTTGAGCTTCGGCTGCTTGCGGTTCGGCGTATACGTCGATATCCTCGTTGAGTTCCATATCGACAGCGTACTTTCTTGCCTTGGGAGCGTTTGCTCTTTCTTCGGCTCTCTTCTTCTTGAAGTGGAAGTACAAGGGAATGCTAACGCCTGCAGCTACACCGAGCACACCGACGCCGATTGCCACGCCGATGAGCGCCCATTGCCAAGCTTCTAAGCCCGTAGCTTCTTCACCCGTGGGACGGGAGAGATATACGATTGCCCAGTTTTTGGTGAGTTCTTCAAATTCTTCATCGGAGAATTCGCCGATGTAATTGTAATAATAGGAGCGCAAGCCGATGTTCTTATCGCCTTTCTTGAGAACGGAGAAATCAATTTCGGTGCTGCCGTTGGTAAACTTTTCGCCCTTGACGTACTTATCAAAGCATTCCTGCTGGGCTCTGGAGAAGATGGAATACTCACCGTAGTTTTCCTTATCCTTAAACTCGTTGATGACGTCGGAGAAGAGCTGGGTGTCGCCCGTATAGTAATAATAATGAATGGCGTTGGCTGCTTCGGGAGAGAATTTTTGCACTTCCTGCATGACGTCCAACCAATCGTTGAGATCTTCGTTGAGCGCTTCAATTTCAGGGTTGTCGAGCACCTTGTCGCCCGTGCCTGCCTTCTTCAAGGAAACGACTTGGGGGGTGTTGAGCGCTTCGCCGACGAGCGTGGTGCTGTCGATGAAGAAAATTCTGCCGTCAATAATTTCGGGAGCGTACCATTCAACGGGGTGACCGATGTCGAGAACGGTTACGGGTTTGTACGCATCCGTACCGGTCATGCCGTGGTAATCGGCTGCGGTGCCGTTGAATACCGCTCTGCCTACGCCGACGGTTTCACCGGAGTTGCTGTTGATTGTATAGTATACATAATCGTAAGTGGAGGAGGACGTCGTATCCATCGCCAGGAAGGTGTTGGCGCCGGTCGCTCTGCCTACGATGAGTTCTTCTACCTTTTCGCCCTTTTCGTTCAGTTCTACGCGAACGATGTTGGAGGATTGAATTTTAAGGTAGTGATGAACACCCTCTTCAATGTAGAACATCCAGTTGGGGTTGATGAGCTCGCTCAGGCTGAGTACGTCGTTGTTGCCGGTGGCGTCTTCGCCGTCTTCAATTTTTGCGTTGCCCGTGATGGAGTTCCAGGAAGAAGTAATTTTGCTTTCAGGCAAATAGAAAGACAATGTTGCCGAGCTTTCAGGCTGCAGGGCGTCCTTTCTGGTATAGTAGATGCCGCCGTTTTTGTATGCGCCCAACGCATAGACGTAACCGCCGGGAGTATGGGCGTTGCCCTCGGCATGGTTATATTGCGTTCTGTGGTCGTTGGTGCCCACACCGTCGAGAACGATCTGACCGAGGTTGACGTACGCATAATGCATAACGTCGTTTTCGTCGAAGTCGATATCGTTTCTTTCGGCGATTTTTTCCATGGATTTGAGGTCGAAGCTGTAGGTGTATTCGTAGCTCTCGGTACCGTCTTTTACGCTGAAGCTCTTATAGTCGCCCTCGCGCTTGCCCCATTCGTAGGTAGCGTCCGCTCTGACGCGGTAAATCTGCGTGTAGTTTTTGGCGACGGAGGAAACCTTATCGATGTCCTCGGTTACCTTCATCGTATAGTATACGTAAGGGTTGCTTGCGTCGTCCTTATTGAACACGACGGAATCGGTGCCCTTGGCGAGCATGGTATCCTTGCGGGTCTTGGTATTGTACGAGAAGAGGTTGTCTTCGTTCATGTGCAAGCAATAAACCACGTCGTCCACTGCAACGAAACGGTACTGCACGCCTGCGGTATCGTCGGCACGGAAGTAGTAATCCTGCATGGTTTCCTTACCGTCCAAGCGGGTGCGCTTAAAGTCGACGTTGATGCCTTCGGTTTCGCCCTGCAAGTTCTTTGCGGTAGAAGGCGTTGCGTAATAGACGTAGTCGCCGTGAATGAAGATACCGGCTTCGTAGTCGTTGGAAACGAGCATCAAAGGTACGACGACATCTGCCTTATCGGCGGCGTTTTGATAGTTTGCCCCGTCGATGTCGGCGGTCTTGATGCGCATGAGCGAGCTTCTGACTGCGTCGCCGTAAGCATTTTCCTCAAAGGGAAGCGCCGTGCCCTCATCGTCCACAGCGGGTCTGGTAACGCCGTTGATGAAATAGGTATATTCACCCTTTTCTACGACCCAACCGCCCTGAGAGGTAATTTGTTTTTGTTCATCGGTGGCGTTCTGGTCGAGCGTATAGCCGCCTAAGCCCAACGAAAAATAGTTGCAGGCGCTAAATGCCATCGCAGAGACGGACATAACCGCCGCCATGCCGACTATCAATAACTTTTTGCATATTTTTTTCATATGAAAAAGACTCCTTTATTCCCCAACGGAGCACATTGTGCCCCAGGTTATATTTACATGCATTTAATTATATACTAAAATAAAGATTTTCGCAATCAAAAATAAAGCGTTTTAACGATTTTCTTGTGAAAAATAATCGAAAGGAGGACGACTTTTGCAAAACTTCTCTATTTTACAGCTGCTGCGGGCGCTTTCCGCCTATACCGCCCCAAAAAACGGCGATAACGCCGACGCCAATGCGGGCGATGAAAACACCCCGACGCCACCCGTTCAAACGGCGGATACGGCGAGCGAAAATAAAGCGGAGAACGCCGACCTTCCCCCTACCCATGCCAAAGAAAACGGGGGAAATACCCAAGCCTATGAAAGCTTTTTAGCCCGACACGAGCAGGCGCTGCGGCGCATACGGCAAGGCAAGTGAAAGAAAAAAGAAAACCCCGAAAGTCTTGATGACTTCGGGGTTTTTGATAATTGCCGTAAGGCAGAAATTATCTCTTCGAGAACTGAGGTGCGCGACGAGCTTTCTTCAAGCCGTACTTCTTTCTTTCCTTCGCACGAGGGTCGCGGGTTAAGAAACCTGCTTTCTTCAATGCGGGACGAACGTTTTCCTCTGCCTGCAACAACGCACGGGAAATACCCAAGCGGATTGCGCCTGCCTGACCGGTAAAGCCGCCGCCGATAACGTTAACGAAAACGTCGTATTTTGCTTCGGTTTCGGTCAATACGAGGGGTTGCTTAACGATGTATTGCAACGTACCCTGGGGGAAATAATCGGTAAGGGTTCTGTCGTTGATAACGATATTACCGCTACCGGCGGGGATTAAACGGACTCTGGCGATTGCCTTTTTTCTTCTGCCCGTGCCCCAAAATTGAAGTTTTTTCTTCAAATTCGCTTTTGCCATAACTTAATACCTCACCTTAAAATAATTTGAGCGCTTCGGGCTTTTGCGCAGCATGGTTGTGTTCTTCACCCTTGAATACTTTCAACTTTTTGATCATGCTTCTACCCAAGCTGTTTTTAGGCAACATGCCTTTGATTGCTTCGAAAAGTGCAACGTCGCTCTTTTCAGCCATTAACTTTTTGTAGGAAATCTCTTTCAAGCCGCCGATGTAACCGGTATGGTATCTATAGAACTTGTCGTCGTATTTCTTACCCGTCAACACAATTTTGTCGCTGTTGAGCACGATGACAAAATCACCGCAATCTACATTAGGCGTGTAGGTGGGCTTGTTCTTCCCACGAAGAATGGACGCAACCTTGGACGCAACTCTGCCAAGAGGAAGTCCTGCGGCGTCTACTACGTACCATTTTCTTTCAACCGTTTGGGCGTTTGCCATGTAGGTTTTCATATTACGTACTCCTTTATTTTTGGTATATTTTGGTCTGTCTTTAACAGGACTCAGCGGCAAACGGGACGCCCTTCGTCCTTTGAATACCTCTATATTTTAGTATGTATAAAATTTTCTGTCAAGTTGTTTTGTATTGACTTTTTCAAGTTTTTTATAAATTTTTCATTTTTTTTCGGTATATTTTGTTTTTTGCATTTATTTTTAATTGTTTTTGAAAAGTACGGGCTTTTTCTGTTTTTTTATAAGAAAAACCCCATGTTTTGAAAACCGTCGGGAAAGCTTTGCCTTTTTTCACGCAACAAAAAAATACTATATATAATAAAGAAATAAAAAACCGCCCCTGCCGGTTGCTTGCACACAACGGACGGGGGCGCTTGTTTAAATTTTGAAATTACAAGGCTATGTTATTTTTGCAAAACTGCCTTGATGCGGCGAATGCCCGCGCCGCACGACTGTTCCTTGACAATCTTGAAGGTGCCGAGCTCGCCCGTGCGTTCGGCGTGAGGACCGCCGCAGATTTCCTTGGAGAACTCGCCGATGGAATAGGTTTTGACCTGTTCGCCGTACTTCGAGGAGAATACGCCCACGAAGCTTTGCGCGCGCGCTTCTTCCAAGCTCATCTCCTTGCAGACCACGGGAATATCTTCGCGGATTTTTTCGTTGACCAGGTTTTCAAGATTTTTGAGCTCTTCCTCGGTAACGGGACGGGGGAAGTTGAAATCGAAACGCATTCTCTCGTCGTTGATGTTCGAGCCCTTCTGGTTGATGTCCTCACCCAAAAGCGTCTTTAAGGCGGCGTTTAAAAGGTGGGTGGCGGTGTGATAGTGAATGGCGGCGTCTGAACGGCTTTCCATGCCGCCCTTTGCCGACGTGAGGTTGGCTTTGGATTTTTCCTGGTGTTCCTTGAACGCCTCGTTGAAGCCTACCATGTCCACGTTGTAGCCCTTTTCCGTGGCGAGCTCTGCCGTGAGCTCTACGGGGAAGCCGTAGGTATCGTACAGACGGAACGCCTGCTTGCCGCCGATGACGGTTTCGGCAACGTAGTCGGGATTTTGCTTGCGCATGAACTCGTTTTTACGTTCCAAGCCGTTGATGCACTTGTCAAACTCCTTGATGCCCTTTTCCAAGGTCGCTTCAAAGCGCTCGATTTCCTTTTGCATTTCGTCGAGGATATAGGCTTTCTTTTCCACTAAGAGAGGGTATGCCTCGTTGTATACCTCGTCGATGAATACCGAGGCTACGCCGAGCATTTCACGGCTGTTGACGCCGAGCGTTCTGCAATAGCGAATGGCGCGGCGCAGGAGTCTGCGCAGGATATAGCCCGCGCCCGTGTTCGAGGGAAGGATGCCGTTGATATCCCCGATGAGCATGACGCCCGTACGGGTATGGTCGGCGATGATACGCATGGCTTTTTGCGCCTCGGTATCGCTGTCGTAGTCCTTGCCCGATACCTTTTTGAGATATTCGATGGCGCCCCAGAACAGGTCGGTTTTATACCCGTCCGAGAGATTGTTTAAAAAGAGCAGCATTCTGTCCAGACCAAAGCCGGTATCGACGTTTTTGTTGTCCAATAATTCGTAGCCGTCTGCAAGCTTTCTGTACTGCATGTACACGTCGTTGCCGATTTCCACGTAACGGCCGCAGCCGCAGTCGGGACCGCACTTGGGGCCGCAGGGCGTGTCGTGACGGGGATAGAACCACTCGTTGTCCGGACCGCAGGGCGTGCCGACCGTGCCTTCCAATTCCCACCAGTTGTCCTTTTTGGGCAGGTAGAAAATGCGCTCGGCAGGGATACCCAATGCCTTTAAATATTCAGCCGTCTGATCGTCGCGGGGGGCAGAGTCGTTGCCCTCGAATACCGTGGAGCAGATTTTTTCCTTGTCCAAGCCGAAGCCTTGGGTCAACAGCTCCAACGACCAGGCGGTTTTTTCTTCTTTGAAATAATCGCCGAGTGACCAGTTGCCCATCATCTCGAAGAAGGTAAAGTGCGAAGCGTCGCCCACCGATTCGATGTCCAGCGTGCGCACGCAGCCCTGCACGTTGCAAAGGCGGGTGCCGGCGGGGTGCTGCTTGCCCAACAGATAGGGCATGAGCGGCTGCATGCCTGCGACGTTGAACATAACGCCCGTGGAGCCGTCGCCGATTAAGGACACGGCGCCGATGTTGACGTGCCCCTTGCTTTCATAAAATTCAATCCATTTTTTGCGTAACTCTTTTGAAGTAATCATAATCCCTATATTCCTATATATTCTTTTAATTTAATTGTTTGGGTATTAAGTGCGTTTGCCCCGTGAGCAAGGCGATGTCGTCCAAGAGCCAATCCTGATTTTCGTCGTAATAACATTCGTCCTTTCTCTTTTTGAAAATACGGTAAGGCGTTTGTGAAGAGTTGTCGTAAATATGACATATATCCGACACCTCTACGACGTCTTTCACCAAAGACATCGCTCTGTCGTAGCGGGCGATAATCTTATCTTCGGGCACCCCATGCCCGCCTGTAGACACACGTTCCCGCACCCTCGCCACGTTAATCATCGGGTCGACGGTCAGAACGTAATAACAACGGATAAAATATCCCTTCGCCTTCGCGCGCTTTAATAAATTCAAGTTTCGTTCGGTGGACATTACGGTTTCAAAACAAAACTCGCGGTTTTGCTCCAAGCATCGCTCCCGTTGTTGCTCGGCTATTTGCGCCGCCTGCAAATCGTCGCACTTCAAATGCTTTTTTATCTCGTCGGCGTTGATATAGTCCATGGGCGGTTTCAAAAGCTCGGTAAACGTGCTTTTCCCCGACCCGTTCGGACCGGCAAACACGACCACCTCGGGTTGTTTATTGAGATTGCCGTTCACTGTATCTCCCCTTTTTTAACCGCTCGGCGATGGGCGTTCTGCTGCCGTCGCTGTTCAATTGATAAATTTTCTCGGTTGCAGGGTCGTACACAATGGCGGAAGCGTTGAGCGCCTTTTTCTTTTGCAATTCAATTGCTACCGCTTCCTTGGCTCTTTTTATCACCAATTCGTCGGGTATATATTTGCCTCTGTTCATGAATTCCCTCCTCAACGATATATTTTCAATTATACTGTCTGACAATAGGTTTGTCAATGACTTTTTTATTTTATTTTGCTCAATTCGTATCCTTCCTTGCTGTCCTTCACGGCGTAGCCCTTGGCGGTAAGCACGCTGCGGAGTTCGTCCGATTTCGCCCAGTCCTTGTTGCATCTCGCCTGCCAGCGCTCGGCGGCGATTTTTTGCACTTCCTCGGGAATTTCCTCGGCGTTCTTTTGGCTGTATTCCATGAGGTACGCCTTGTTTTCCTTGCGGAAAAAGCCCAACAGCGAATAGGTCTTTTTAATCTGCGCGCAGTCGGCTTTGGCGGTAGCGTCGCCGGCGTTCAGCTTTTTGGTAATGCTCTTGAAGTATGCGTACAAGTCCGAGATGGCGAGCGCAAAATTGAAGTCGTCGTCCATGCAGGCGTTAAATCTTGCGTCGATTTCTGCGTTCTCCCCTTCGAGCGCGCCGAATGCCGTTTGCACCTTGTCGAATACGGTGTAGAAGTCGAACAAATGCCGTTCGGCCTCGGGGAACAGCTCGTCGGTGATGTTGATATCTCCACGGTAGTTGGTCTGCAGCAGACCGAATTTGACGGCTTCGTCGGTGTATTTTTTTAATAAATCCTCTAAGAGCAGGCTGTTGCCCAAGGACTTGGACATTTTCTGGCCGTTGACCTTGATGAGCCCGTTGTGCGTCCAATATTTGACGAAGGGCTTGCCCGTGAGCGCCTCGGTTTGGGCGATTTCGTTTTCGTGGTGGGGAAAGATTAAATCTCTGCCGCCGCCGTGAATGTCAATTTGTTCGCCGAACGCCGCGCGATTCATTGCCGAGCACTCGATGTGCCAGCCCGGTCTGCCCTTGCCCCAAGGGGATTCCCAGAAAATTTCACCCGGCTTGGCACTCTTCCAAAGCGCAAAGTCGTAGGGGTTTTTCTTCTCCTCGTCGTTGTCGATGCGCACGCCGTCCAACGCGTCCTCAAACGAACGGTTGGAGAGCTTGCCGTAATCCTTAAACGAGGGTACGTCAAAATACACGTCGCCGTTTTTGGTGGGGTAAGCATGTCCCTTTTCAATGAGCTTTTGCACAAACTCGATGATGTTGTCCATGTTCTCGGTGGCTTTGAGCCAAACGGTGGGCTCGCCCACGTTAAACTCGGACATGATACCGTTGATTTTATCAATCATCAGTTTTGCATAGTCGTCGGCGGGAATGCCCGTTTCGTGCGATTTTGCGATGATTTTATCGTCTACGTCCGTGTAATTTCTCGCATAGGTTACGTCGTAACCCTTCTTTTCAAGATACGAACGCATGATGTCGTAAATAAGCGCCTGATACCCATGCCCGATGTGCGCGTCGCCCGACACCGTGATGCCGCAGGCGTACATTTTTACCTTGCCCTCCGTCAAAGGCACGAATTCTTCTTTTTTTCTCGTAAGCGTGTTGTAAATTTTCATGGCGTTACTCCTTTTTTTCTATATTTTGCACGTCCTGATTTTCCTGTAATTCCTTCTGCAACCGCTCGCCCAGCTCGGTGTGCGGCCGAGGGGTGAACTGTTCGCATACCGCTGAAAGGGCTGTTTCCAGCTCGATGATGCGGCTGCGAAGCGAGCAGATTTCCGCAAGGTACGGGTCGCTCTTTTCCTGGAATAAATCGACGTCGGTCTTGTTGCCGTTGATGCGCACCACACGGGCGGGTACACCCACGACGGTGGCGTTGGCGGGAACGTCCTTCAAGACCACGGCGCCCGCGCCGACCTTAGCGCCCTCGTGCAGGGTGATGGAGCCGAGCACCTTGGCGCCGGCGGACACCATGACGTTTTTTTCGAGCGTGGGGTGGCGTTTGCCCGTTTCCTTGCCCGTACCGCCGAGCGTTACGCCCTGATAGAGCACGCAGCCCTCGGCAATTTCCGCCGTTTCACCGATGACCACGCCTGCGCCGTGGTCGATGAATACGCCGGGCGCGATTTTGGCGGCGGGGTGAATTTCGATGCCCGTGCAGAACTTCGACCATTGACTGATGATTCTGGCGAGCAGCTTTAAATGAATGCGGTAAAAGAAATTCGCCACGCGGTGGGCGGAGAGTGCGTGTACGCCCGAATAGGTCAGCCAAATTTCAAATTTACTTCTGGCGGCGGGGTCGTTACGCATGGCAGCGTTGATGTCCGCACGCAGGCGTTTAAAAAACATATTTTTTCCTCCTTTTGGGTAGGCTTTTTTTGCAAAACGGCTTGCGCTTTGCGCAGAATGACAAAAAAACGCCCTTATATCCTATGATACAAAGGCGCTCTGTTGGCACGGTTCCACTTTTATTTCGGGAAGAGCTTGAAAAACTTCCTTCCCCTCTTTCGCCGTGTAACGTCGGCAAACACGCAGGGCATTACCCCCGACCTCAAACGCAAAGGGCGCACGTTCGCCCCGTTTCCTTGTATGCGCTTTCAGCCTACGGCGCATCTCTCTTTTGCTCGGCAAACGGTTGGGCTACTCTTCCCCCGCTCGGTTTTTTATTCTCTTTGACTGTATTATAACAGCTTTCGCCCAATTTGGCAAGCGTTTTGATAAAATATCCCGTTTTCTCCGCTGAAACATTTGCCTTTTGTTATAAATTATGTTAAAATATAACTAATTTTTGAAATAAATAACAAAAATGAGGGGAAGATAGATGAAGAAGGACAGAATTGAAGAGGTTGCCATACTCTTGGATAAGCGTGGCAAGCTCACGCTCGAACAGCTGTGTGCAAATTTTCCGGACGTTTCGGAAATGACCTTGCGGCGGGATTTGTTGAAATTGGAAAAGGACAACCGCATCATTCGCATCCGCGGCGGCGCTATGTCCGTCAAGGAAGTGAAGAAGGTTTCGGGCGAGGAATACACCAAAAAAACGGTCATTCACACCGACGAAAAGCGGGAAATTGCGCAAAAGGCGTCTGAACTGATTGAAGAGGGCTGCTGTTTCTTCTTGGACGGTGGCACCACCGCCCTTTACTTCGCCAAGGAAATGCCCGATATCCCTTGCACGGTATTCACCAACGGCATCGCCGTGGCGATGGAGCTGGCGCAGAAGAAAAACCTTAAAATTACGCTCTTGGGCGGGGAGCTGTTGAAGGAAAATCTTTCCACCGCTTCACCCGTGGGAATGGACTACTTCCGCCGATACAATTTTAATTTTGCCATGATTTCCGCATCGGCGTTCACCGTGGAAAAAGGATTTTCTTGCAGCTCGCAAATTGAAGCCGATTTATTAAAAGCGGTGCGGGAAAAGGCCGAGGCGGTGTATATGCTGTTGGACAGCTCCAAAATCGGCAAGGTCAATCCGTACACCTTTGCGTATATCGAGGACCTGGACGTGCTGATTACCGACGACGTGTTCCCCGACTCCATCAAGCAGGAATTTAAGAAAAAGAATATCGTAGTAATGTAAATTCCCCCTACCCATGCCTTAAAAAACGCCGTGCTTTGCGCACGGCGTTTTTATTTTTTTATTCGGTATATTCCTTGACGGAGAGGTACCGATCCCCCGTGTCAGGCAGAATGATTACGATATTTTTGCCGACGGTCTCCTCGCGCTGTGCCAAGAGCGTGGCGGCGTAGAGCGCCGCGCCCGCAGAAATGCCCACCAAAATTCCCTCGGCTTTGGCAAAGGCCTTGGCGTGTTCAAAGGCTCTCTCGTTTTCCACGGCGATAATCTCATCGTAAATATCCGTATCCAGCACCTTGGGCACGAATCCCGCGCCGATGCCTTGAATCTGATGCGCCCCGCCCTGCCCTTTGGTCAATATGGGAGAAGAGGCGGGCTCCACCCCCACGATTTT
>JAFVZP010000048.1 GCA_017508105.1 Clostridia bacterium | reverse complement strand
GTCTGCCGCCGCAGTCGAACCCGTATTCTCTTGCGCCGCTGCGCCCTGTTCCGTTGCGGTAGCCTCGGTCAATCCGTTGCTCTGTTCAATGTTGTCCTTTTGCGTTTCATTCATATTATTTTTTATTCTCCTTATCTTTTTATTGGTTGTTTTGCATGTATTTCAAGTGTTTTTGCAAATGCGCCTCTATCCTGCTCTTTTCAGGCATGCCCCCCTTGGATATGAACTCCTCCGAGAGTAAAAAGCGCACGTGCTCGTTGTAGTGCAGGGTGTGGTCGTCGTAGCTTTCCACGTCCGGCTCCTGCCCTTGCATCATGGATAAATTTTCCCGTTCAGCCTTTGTAAGGTGCATTGCGGAAATATCCCGAACGTCTGAGAGATTGCCGTAGCCCAAGGTTTGCAGCACCATTTTTTTGGTGTGGTTGGACAGCTTGCCGTTTTCGTCGTTCAAAAGCCCCAAGGAGAGCAAATCGAGCACCGCCGTTCTGCGCTGTTCGGGGGTCTGCACGGACTCGGTTTCAAATACGATATCGTCCGAGGAGATGTCGGCGGAATTGAAATAATAAATTTCCGTACTCTTGCTCTCGCCGCTCATGGAAATCATGCGACGGTTGGTGGCAAACTGCTTGTACAGCTTTAAAATTTGCCGTCCGACTTCCTCGACCGCCCGACAGATACTGCCCGAGCTGACCGCCATGCGCTCGTCCTCCTGGTTTAAAAGGAGCTGCAAGCCCGTTGCGCTGGTGACGTTGGTGGGATTGTTGGAATTGCGGGCAATTTCGCTGGTGCCCGAGATGAGAATAAACTCGTTGACGATGGTATCCTCTTCCCGTTGAAATTCCGAGGGAATGCTGCCGCAGTCGAACATGGCGGGCGGCTGACTGCCCTGACGGTAGATTAAAATTTTACCGGGCGAGAGCCCCTCTTCCGCCAAGTCGTCGGTGTCGATAGAGCCGTCCTCCACCGCAATGACGCCCATGGAAAGGCGGTTTAAAAACTCATGCTTGCGGTTTCTGACGGCGTTGTAGGCGCGCTGTAAGGGAATGAGTCTGTCCACGACGCTGGCGCCGAAGAACGCGCCGGGCAGAGGCAGGGAAATCTGGCGCACGAAGGGCAAGACTCTGCCACCCTTATCGCCATTGCGGTAGGGCAATTCCCCCTCGTATAAAAGCTTGCCGCCCGCCACGATTTCCAAACTGCCGTTTGGACGGTTGACGTTGGGCATGGTATAGCGCTCTATGACGATTTCGTAGTTTTCCTTGACGTAGCTTGCGCCCTTTCCCTCCACGCATTTGAAGTGGGAGGAGAGTGAATAAGGCGAGAGCGAAAACTCGCTGATCTTTGCGCCCGAGAGGCGAACGCCGAACTGCTCGAATATCTCGCCTACGGGCAACGCCTTGGCGTGAATGATGGAACGCACCTCCTCCATGCGCTCTACCGTGAGCGTATCGGGGAAGATTTCAAAGGGAGAAACGCATACAACGGATACGTCGCCTTCACGGATTTTTCCCTTTTCGTCCTCGGAAATGACCTCGCCTGCCTTACCGTCCCACAGCACCTTGTAAAAGGCGGTGCCGCAGACCTCCGACCAGAGCGTGGCCCTGGATACGACGCTCTCTAAATTGATGCGCTTGGCGGTGGCTTTTAAGAGGTTGGAGGCAAGGCGCGCGCTCTTTACGTCCGACTCCTCGTTGGAAAATGCGCGCACCTGTAATTGAGGACGGCTTTTTTCGAGCTTGGCGCAACGGGTTTCCACCGTGGGTGCGATATGGTTGAAGGTGCGCCTCGACTGCCAATAGAAGCGCTTGTCCTCCTCGGCAATTTCGCCGTTGGGCGCCACGTCACAGTACTGATTGCCGCTGAAAAAGTTCATGTTCAGCTCCCAACTGCGCTCCAATTCCCGACGGGCGGAGCGACGGGCGGCAAAGTCCGCCTCTATCTCGGCAACGAGCGCTTGAATGCGCCGCTGCTCTGCCCGTTCTTGTAAGTTTTGCTGTGTTTGATTCATTCTTCCTTCTCCTTTAATAAATTGATTAATCTTTGTTTTTCTCTCTCCAATTGCTCGTCGCTCATTTGAGAAACGTCGGTGGATTTATCCTCCAACAGCATCTTGACCGCCTTTAAATCGGGCGGGACGTCCTTGTGTGTTTCCCGTCGCTTGGTCAGCTTGATTTCGCCGTCCTCCACGCTGTATTCCTCGGTTACCTCCTCCAAGGAAAACCCGAATGCAACCTTCTTCAATGCGTCGGTAATTTGCCTGCGTTCGCCTTTGTCCTTTTGCAACCTATCACCTCCTTTTCAGCTGCCTGATTTTTTTCTGCTTGTCCCGCTGTATTTCGCTCAAAGACGATATATCCTTGGTGTTATGCGGGCGGGACATGAGATAATACCGCATTTCGTCCAGGGCATGGTCGTCGCGTTTTTTGGGTACGTCGCCGTTTCCCCAAAAATACCCCTTGATTTCACGGATTAAATTGACGCAAGAGGAAAAGATATAGATATTGGGCAAGCCGTTGGTTTGGTTGAGATAGCTTTTGACCCGCTGTATGCCGGAAAACAGGTCCTTATTGACGTTGGGATTTACCAGAATGCCCCGTTCGTAAAACAGCTCGCTCACACTCTTTGCCGACGCCAACGTGCGTTGGTTTGCCGCACTGTCGATGAGCGACTGTATCCTACCCCTGCCGTCCGTATGCCAGCCGATTTTTTTGCAGATTTCCTTGATTTTTTGGGCATGGTAGTCCACGTCCCTATTGGCTTGGTAATATTCGTAGGTAACGTACACGTTGTCGTCGAAGTCCACGGCGTACCAGTGCGCCGATAACGGATTGTTGAACCCGGGGTCGATGGAGATGTTGTCCTGCCATTCGGGCGGCACGGGAAAGGGCTCGATGACGTGTATGCTCGGGTCAAATTCGGGATAGACCAGGCCTTCGCCCACGGCAAATTTACCGAACCGGCGGGATTGCAGAACGTCCTCGTCCAAGCTGCTCTCCAAAAGCCTGATTTCCCGCTTGGAGAGATAAGGATTGTCGCTCCACTGCATGAACTCGTACCACACCTCGGGGTTGTTGCCCTTGTTTAAATAGATTTCGTCGTAAATAAAGGTGATGCCCTTGAGCGGCGTCATGGTGCCGAACAAATCCCCACGGCGGTCGATAACGCGCATACGGCACTCCTCGTAGACGTCCTTGGGCGGTTCTTCGTCGAACCACACGAAATCGAGCGAACTGCCTTGAAATTTTTCCCTGCCCTGATCGCAGCTTTTAAACCCGATGGTGGAAATGCCGCCTAAGACGTTTTTAATGCGAATCAGGTCGATGACGCCCGTCTGAGGACTGTCCTTTCTGCCCGAAAGCATGACGATTTCTTCAATCCAATCGGGACGCAGATAATGCAGAATCTTTTTTTGCGCCACGTCACGCTGGACCTGTTGGGAGAGGGATACCACCCAACCGTTGACCTCTTTTTTGTTCTTGCGGTAGGGATGAATGCCGCGCGCCATATAAATACATTCCACTGCACCGCACTCCGTCTTGCCCGAACGGTTGCCGCCGAAAACCCAACGGTTGCGCTTTTTTGAGCGGTGGAAGGCAATTTGCTTTTTATGCTTTTTTCTGCCCGTGTTGTACCTTGCAAGGGCGTCCGATTGCCGACGCTTTGCCTGTTCCGCTTCAATCAGCGCAATTCTTTGTATAATATCTTTCATAATCCCACAAAAATTCCCTTTTTTCTCCCTTTTCGCTGCTGTATACTTACCTGTACCATGAAAAAATTTATTTGCGTTTTATGCGGCTTTTTGCTGTGCGTACATACCTTATTCCCTCTTGCTGCCAATCCAGCGACCTCGGCGCGGGCAGAGGAAGAAAATACCGACCCCGTATACGCCTGCGCCCTCTCGCACGACGTATATCTCTATGCCGAGGAAAACGAAAACAGCGGACTGTTCCTCATCCCCTACACCTATTACGTCAAAGTGCTGTCCTCGGGCTTGGAATACAGCTATGTGCAGTATTCCACCAACACCCCGCCCTACCAGGCGGTATACGGCTACTGTAAGAGCGAACAGCTGCAGTTTGTGGATTTTACGCCCGAACGCCCCTTTTTGTACCAGACCGTTGACGTGGTTTACCGCTTGGAGGACTATGCGGATTTTTTTAAAGAAGACGACGTATTTTCAACCATGACCGTAAGCTACGCCTATTACGGGGATTATACCGTGGGCTCGTCTACCTATTGGTACGTATGCTTGAACGGGCAAATGGGGTATCTGCCCAAGACCGCGGATATAACCTACGAGCTAAACGAGGATTTCCGTCCCCTATCGCCCGAAGCCGAGGGAAGTGCGCCCGAGCCCGCCGCCCTGCCGGTGAAAGAAATTATTTTTGCCGCCGTGCTGGTAATTTTTACCCTGGGCGTGGGGTATTATCTGCTGCGTCCGCGTACCGACTCCACCCCCGTTTCTCGGGAAGAATTTGAGCTTTAATCGGTTTTTTATGCGTGCGCCGAGGGATAAGCTTGCGCTAATTTTTGAGGGTGCGGCAGGATAAAGCGTTGAATGAGCGACGTGTTGGCGCGAATGCGCCCGTGCATTACTTTTTTATATACGTTGCGCACCCAATCGATGCTTAAGAAGTTTTTTTCAAACCAGGGCTTGTCCATTTTTCGCATCTTCAACTCGCCCAAAAATTTTTCCGTCACTCTGTTTTGCCGACGGAAAAAAGTTCTGCAGCTGCCGATGCTTACCCTGCCGATATACGCCTGTAAGTATCTTTTTCGACGGAAAAACCCGCATTCCAATACAAAAAGCTCCTCTTGCGTGAATTTTTCCAAAATCAACCCAATGTTCCGTTCACACCGCAGCAGTAAGGTTATTTTCTCCCCTTCGTCCAATAACCGCTCCGCCAATTTCTCTACGCCCACGCTTGTGCGATAAGAAAGCCGCGCCTGCACGCACATGCTTTCTTCCATCGCCTGCGCGATTTTGGATAAATGCGGATAGAGATATAACAGCGTTTTTGCATAGACGATTTCTTCCATTCTCTCTTTTGAAGTGCTCATTCCACTCTCTCTCATTCAGCCCTCCTGTCTTTCAAATTAAAAACATTTGTTTTTTCTTTTGCGTATTTATCATATCACAAAAAAGGTGCATACGTATGCCAGTTTTGGCACTTTTTTTTGGCTTTTTCAAAAAAAATTTGTCGAAAAATCTCGTATCGGTACTTGAAATTTGAAGATATATATGATACAATAATTCTGTATGAAAAAAATTCTGATTTTTATCCTATCATTAATTGTATTGAGCGGCTTGTTTGTTTGCCCCCTGACGGCTGTGGCAGCGGAAGAACCCGAGGCGCCGACTACGTTGGACGCAGACGATTTGCAGTTGTTATTACCCGAGCGCTATGAGCAGTACCTTTCCTTGCAGACGGTGAGCGGCATCTCCATCAAACGGGGGTATATTGCCGTGGCAAGCGCAGATACCCTCTATATCTTCAACGGGCAGGAGTATTTGACCTATCAGCACTCCACGAACATAGCGCAACTGGAATTTGACGATTTGTTGCGTTTGTATTTTTTGGATAATAACGGCAATTTGTACACGATGGACTGCACGCAGGATACGCTGATGCCCGAGGACGAGGGAATTTCCTGCAGCTCGTTTACCTTGGCGGACGATACGCTGTATTATGCAATGAGCGTTACGGGTACGACCAATATTTATAATAAAAACAATCGGAACAACCCCATCGCCACGCTCTCGGCGGCAGTTACCACCGTCCCCTCGATGACCTATCAAAACGGCAAGCTGTACTATACGGACGGACAGTATTTGATTATTTACGAGAACGGACTGAGAGATATTCTTTCTTTGACCGACAGCGTATACGACATCTCTGTGCAGGGAAACATTCTGTACTACACAGACAAACAAAAGCTGTACGCCTACGACTTAACGAGTGAACGAATTCGCACCGAATATACGATGGAGGGGCGCACCTACGAGCTTTTGTGCTTGGATGCAAACGATTTGTACGTTACCGCCACGGTGGGCGCTTCGACCAGAATTTTCCGATTTGATACCCTGCAAGAGGGCTTTACCGATTATGAAATTGCCGCCGCTTCGGACAGTGAGAACCGCTTGGTTGCGGCAACGCAGAGCATCGTCAACGGCAACTTTTTAATCACCGCAGACCAAAACAGAATTTCGCTGTATAATTATAAGGAAAAGAGCTTTTCTGATTTTTCCTGCGCCTTTACCCCCGAATTTTTAGCCTCGGACGGCGAAAGTATTTTGATTGCCAACGCTTCCACCGTATGCGCGTACGGCTATGACGGAAGCCTCTTGACCGCCTCGCCCATTACCAATTTCCACGGCAATATCGTAGGCGCGGCTTGCGCCAAGGGCGGAGATTATTTGTTGATTACGAGAAATATCTCCTGCTACCGCATCGACGCAACCGATTTTACCGTTTCGGCGCAGTACACTAAGGACATGATTACCACCGCACGTTCAATGTGCGGGGATATTTACGGAAACGTATACGTCGAATATTCGGACAATACCGTGTATAAATATACCGAAGAACAATTTTTAAGCGCTGGCATGGGTACGCTGTATTACACCTTCCCCTCCGCCGTAGAGCATTTAGAGGCTGACTTTGACGGAAATATTTACGGCATCGCCGGCAATACGCTGTTTTGCAGCAACGGCAAGAGATACGTTATTGACTCCTCCGATTGTCTGTTCAACGCACCGTCCGTTTTACAGGACTTTGCCTTTGGCTTTGAACAAAAGACCGTGTACTTTATTTATGAGGACTACGTTCTTTCCACCGACGCCATCGACCTGCCCAATTTAAACCATTTGGAAACGGGCAATTCCTATCAAACGGTGTTTGAAAGCAATCAACACCAGAGCGACGTGGTATCGGTGGTTACGCTTAACCAAAACGCCATGCTGTTGCAGTTCGATTTGAATGCTTTGACTTCGACCGCACAGACATTTTCCTACCTCTCCTATTCCCGTGCGGGAGGTATCAGTGCCGTGGTTCTGGGCGAAACGCAAATTCACGGCTTGGACTATTATATCGTTACCGTGTTCCGTCAGTCCAACCGCAGTTACAGCGCAGGCTTGGTGCTGAAATCCGCCTGTACGGCAGTTGACCCCAACGAATACGCCGCTGCGCCCGAGAACTTTGACCAAAACGTAGGGTATATCACCAACCAAGTGCTGCTGTATAAATATCCCTATCTGACGCAGACGCTGCATATAACAACTCTCGCCAAAAACGCCTCCGTAACCGTGTTGAAGGAGCTGTCGCTCGGCGATACCTTCATCGACTACGATTATTACTATATCGGCTATTTGGACGGGCAGGGCAATATGCTGTACGGTTACGTACCCAAGCGCTTTGTGCGCAACTTTAACGGACTTTCCTCGCAGAATTCGGCGGTATCGTTTAAGACCTTGCTTCCGACCAAGGATATCACCGCAACCGATGCAAACGGCAATTCCTTTATCTTAAAGGCGGGTGAAAAATACGAGGTAACTGCCTATATGCAAAATGCCGAGAACTCGGACATGGCGCTTATCTCTTACCAAAAGGACGGCGTTTATTATTACGCCAACGTATCCGCCCAAAGCTTTGAACAAAGCACCGCAAGCCCTTTGCGCATCTTCCTCATCATACTGTTGTTGGTGTTGGACGTTGCCATCGCCGTCAATTATTTGGTTTACCGTAAAAAGGATTAATGACAACATGAAAAGAGCCCCGTATGCAAACTGCACACGGGGCTTTATATTATTTTATTTTTTATTGTAAAAAGGATTTTTCCTTTAAAAATTCTTCTAAAATCTGAGCGGCGTCGTAGCATAAATCGGCGCACGGACGTTTTTTATAATATCCCTCGCTCCGCTTTTCGGCATTCGGCAGCGTCTGCGCTTCGATGCCTTTACCCGTCAACAGCTCGCCGCAAATAATCGAACCGTTGAGGTTTTGAAAGCGTTTAACCAGCTCCTGCACGAAGACGTACTGTTGATTTTTGGCGCTACCGCTCAACTCGCTCGTACCCGTGATTAGTCCCAACGCCATAACCATGCCCGAAACAGCGCCGCAAGTCAAGCGCAAGCGACCCATACCGCCGCCAAAGGGCAAGGTCAGCTTTAAGAGCGCATCTCTATCCAGCCCGATTGCATCCTCAAAGGCGAGAAGTACCGCCTGTGCGCAGTTATAGCCTTGTAAAAAATAGGACTTTGCAATATCCCCTCTTGACATTTTTTCTTATCTCCTTTATAATAAAAATATGTTACGATTATACTATACCGAGCAAAAAATTCCTTCTCAGGAGTTTTTATTCTCCGTCTTACAACAATATCACGGCGTGGAGCGCCAACCGCTTTTATACGGCGAGCACGGCAAACCGTATATACAGGGCAATCCCGTATTCTTTTCGCTCTCGCACAGCCACGAGCTTACCGCCCTTGCCGTAAGCGACGCGCCCGTGGGGTTGGACGTGGAGTACGCCCTGCGAAAGGAAAATTACGAGGCGATTTTACGCCGACTGAGCCCTACGGAACAGGCGGAAATTGCGGACATGGGTGCGTTTTTAACCCATTGGACGGCAAAAGAGAGCTATATAAAATACAAAGGGAAAACGCTTGCTGCGCTCTATCAAAGGCTATGCTTTTGCGAGGGCGTTTTATCCCTGGACGGTAAAGCCGTAGACGCTATCATTTCGCACGGAAAGCTGCCCCACGAATATATCTACGCCCTATGCTCGGCAAAAAAACAAGCGGCCGAATGGATTAAAGTTATATAAATCTCTTACAGTATACAACTTTTTTTGATTTTTTTCAAGCGGAGAGAGAAGAAATACGTCTTAAATTATTGCGAAGCGCGAAGATGTTTGATATAATATAAATAAATATAGCCATAAGGAGAAAAATATACCATGATAGGTGCAGTCATCGCCATGGAATGTGAAGCGGAGATCTTGCTGCGAGATATGAAAATTGAACGGGAAGAACTGTGCTACGGGAAAAAAGTATACCTCGGCAAAGCGCACGGCAAGGACGTGGTTTTAACCGTTTGCGGCGTGGGTAAGGTCAACGCCGCCGCGGGCGCACAGCTGTTGTTAGAGCGCTATCATGCCCGTACTTTAATTAATTTCGGCGTGGCGGGCGGCATTCATGAAAGCACCGAGATTGCCGGCGTATATCAAATTGAAAAAGCCGTGCAGTACGACTTTGATTTGGCGGGCTTGAACAACACCAAAATAGGCACGTTGGACGGATTTGAAGACAATTATCTCTCCCTTTGCACGTTGCCTGAGGAAGTATTGCCCTTGCGCGCGCTTGCCACGGGCGACAGATTCAACGACGACGTGGACGACTATCATCTCATTAAGGACTATATGCAGGCAGACATTCGGGAAATGGAGGGCGGCGCCATTGCGCAAGTGGCATATTTTGCCCAAGTGCCTTTCTATGCTTGGAAAGCCATTTCGGACAAAGCAGGAAACGTTTCTTCCTTTGAACAGTACAACGCCAATAAGGAACGGGCGCTGGAAAAACTGCACGACTATTTCCCCAGGCTTTTTGCATTGTTATAAGGAGCATACCGCATCATGGACGCAAACAACTTCAACCGTACCCCCTCTTTTTCGTCGAATTGCAACGGCAGAAGCAAAGGGCTACACAAAAACAGACATACCCAAGGCGTTACCGTTT
>JAFVZP010000047.1 GCA_017508105.1 Clostridia bacterium | reverse complement strand
CATTCCCGTGGACGTCGGCGGTATCCCCTGCGACTACGCGCGTATTTTTAAAATCGTCGAGGACAAGAAAAATCTCTTTATACCCAAGGGAGAATTACAGGAAAAGCTCGGCAGAATTGCCGTTGTCGCCGATGCGGCGCATTCGTTCGGCGCCGTATGGCAGGGTCAGAAAATCGGCTCGGTTGCCGATTTCACCAACGTCAGCTTCCACGCCGTAAAGAACTTTACCACCGCCGAGGGCGGCGCCATGACCTGGCGTTCCATCGAAGGCGTTGACGACGAAGAGCTCTATCATAAAATTCAACTGTTATCCCTGCACGGTCAGTCTAAGGACGCGCTTGAAAAAACCCAGCTCGGCGCTTGGGAATACGACGTAGTCGGTACTTGGTATAAATGCAATATGACCGACGTGGCGGCAGCCATTGGTCTTGCGCAGTTTGAACGCTATCCCGCCATGCTCGAACGCAGACGCGCCATCATTGAAAAATACGACGCAGCCTTACAACCGCTCGGCGTAGAGGTGCTCCGTCATTATACCGAGCAGTACGCTTCCAGCGGCCATTTATACATTACGAAAATCCCCAAAATCAAGGACAGGGAGCGCCGTGAAATCATCAATAACATGTCCGAGCTCGGCGTGGCTTGCAACGTGCACTACAAGCCCTTACCCATGCACACGGCGTATAAAAATTTAGGTTTCGACGTTGCGGATTATCCCAATGCGTATGCGCAGTATGAGAACGAAATCACCCTTCCCTTGCACACCAAGCTGACCGATGAGGATGTGGATTACGTCATCGAATGCTATAAAACCGTTTTAAGCGAGTATTTAAAATGATGTTAAAAAAATGGGAACAGCTTCCGGTAGAAATGCAAACCGAGGAAGTTAAAAAATATTACGATATTCTCGCCAAGAGAAAAGTCAGTCTGTTTTTCAAACGGGTATTCGACATTTTTGTGTCGCTGATTTTACTCATTCTTTTCTCGCCCGTGTTTTTGATATTGGCAATCGCCATCAAATTAGACTCCAAAGGCCCCGTATTCTACCGCCAGGTGCGCATTACCCGCTACGGCAAAGAGTTTAAAATCTTCAAGTTCAGAACCATGGTGCAGGACGCCGATAAGGGCTCGCAGGTGACGGTGAACAACGACGGACGCATCACCAAGGTGGGAAAGTTCATCCGCAAATACCGCTTGGACGAAATCAGTCAGCTCATCGACGTATTGCGTGGCACCATGACCTTCGTCGGCGTGCGCCCCGAAAGTCCCAAATACGTAGCGCAATACACCCCCGAAATGCTGGCTACCTTGCTTTTGCCTGCAGGGGTTACCAGCCTTGCAAGCATCTATTATAAGGACGAGGCAACCCTGCTCGACGGCGTGGAGGACACCGATAAGGTATACGTCGAACAAATTCTACCCGATAAAATGTATTACAATCTCCAAGGCATACAAAAATTCAGCTTTTTTGGGGATATTCGCATCATGTTCATGACCGTGTTTGCGGTGCTTGGCAAAGAATACAAAGCAGAGCGGAAAGAAGCCGCATCCAAAACAGAGGACGAGACCATATCCCAATGAAAGAAAGAGCAAAATTTTCGGTTTTAATGTCCATATATGCCAAAGAAAACCCGCAATACGCAAGGGCATGCTTTGACAGCTTGCTCTCTCAAACGGTCTTGGCAGACGAATGGGTCATCGTGGAGGACGGTCCGTTGACCGAGGCGCTGTACGCCCTGCTCGACGAATACCAAGCCCAAAACGTCGGCTTAATCAAGCGCGTACCCTTGCAAGACAGACGGGAAACGTCTTGAGTGATACTCAAACAGGCTATAGGTTATATCCCTTAAGAGCAATGCAAACAATGAGGTCCATAACCAACAGGTATGAGGCAGAACTTGAATTATTAGTAAGAATTGCATG
>JAFVZP010000046.1 GCA_017508105.1 Clostridia bacterium | reverse complement strand
TGACACCGCTTCTGCCGGCACGGATTACGTTGTCGTCGAAGGGGAAGAATGCGTCGGAGCCCAAGGACACGCCCGTGATTTGGCTCAGATACGCCTTCTTTTCCGCACGGGTGAAGGGAGCGGGCTGCTCGGTGAAGAACTTCTGCCAGTTGCCGTCGGCAAGTACGTCCTCGCTATCCTCGCCGATGTATACGTCGATGACGTTGTCTCTGTCCGGTCTGCCGATTTCCTTTTTGAAGGGCAGATTTAACACCTTGTCGCTTTGGCGCAAGTGCCAATTGTCGGCTTTGCTGCCCGCCAAACGGGTGCAATGGATACGGGACTGCTGACCGGCACCTACGCCGATAGCCTGTCCGTCCACTGCATAGCATACGGAGTTGGATTGCGTATATTTTAAGGTGATGAGCGCGATGATTAAGTCACGCTTGGCGCTTTCGGGTAAATCCTTGTTTGCGGTTACGATGTTGTTGAGCCAATCGGCGTTAATTTTTGCATCGTTTCTACCCTGTTCGAAGGTGATGCCGAATACGTCCTTATGCTCGATGGCAGCGGGAACGTAGTTGGGATTGATTTTTACGACGTTGTAGTTGCCCTTTTTCTTTTGTTTTAAAATTTCCAACGCTTCGGGGGTGTAATCGGGTGCAATAACGCCGTCGGAAACCTCGCGCTTGATGAGCTTTGCCGTGGTTACGTCGCAAGTGTCGGAGAGCGCAATCTATCGCCGAACGAGGACATTCTGTCCGTGCCTCTTGCACGGGCATAAGCGCAAGCCAAAGGAGATTCATCCAAGCCCTCGATATCGTCCACAAAACAAGCCTTTTTGAGCTTTTCGGGTAAAACCGTACCCACTGCCGCAGACGTAGGGCTGACGTGCTTAAAGGAAGTGGCCGCAGGCATGCCCAGAGCCTCTTTGATTTCTTTCACGAGCTGCCAGCTGTTGAACGCGTCTAAAAAGTTGATAAAGCCGGGACGGCCGTTGAGCACTTCGATGGGCAATTCCCCTGCCTGCATGAAAATTTTGGCAGGTTTCTGGTTGGGGTTGCAGCCGTATTTTAATTCAAATTCTTGCATGGATTTCTTTCTCCTTAGTATTTTCAGTTTGGGTTTGTATGTATGTGCAATTTATTTGTTTTTGTTGATCATTCTGTTTTCTACACTGCCGTCGGCAAGGTCGATATAACGGACGTAGAGCGAAATTTTATTGTTTTCGTTGAGGTTGTTCCAGAGGGTGGAAGTAAACTCGTCGATATCGTTGGGAATTGCCACTCTTTCGGGCTCGCCCTGGAAGGTGGGAATGGGGTTGCCGTCGCAAACGTAGGTGTGAATGAAGTGACCCATGCCTGCAAGAGCGGTATAATCGAAGAGGTATCTGTTGCAAGCCGTGCCCTGCTCGTCCGCCGATTTTAAGATGCTCATTTTATAGGAAAAATCCTTGTCCTCAAAGGTGAGCATACCGCTGATACGGGGGGTGAGGTTGGGAGCGTCCGGCTCGAATTCACGGGTTTTTAAGCTCTTGAAAAAGCACTTCCCCGAAGAAATACCGTCGTAGATGGTATCCGTTTGGTCGCCGTTGGTGACGATGAGGTTGTTTTGATAGCTGCGGATAGCAGAATAAATGATTAAGGAAGGGTCCTCTACCTTGCTTTCGTCAAAGGGGGCGGTGATGACGTCGCCGTTGTCCTTTTCAATGAATACGCGGTTGCGGGAATTTTCGCTTCTGCCCATGATGAAATAGGCGGTAACCGCTTTTTTGCCGTCGGCGGATTTGCCGATGACGATGCCTCTGCCAACGTAGGAATTGTCCTTAATCAGCTCGCCGATGTCGTGAATTTTATATACGTTCATACTTTTCTCCTTGTATTGCTATTTCTCTGGCTACCTTTTGGCATGCCTCGGGTAAAATTTTCCATTCTGCCTGTTCCATGACGCGCCGTTGCAGGGTTTCGGGCGTGTCCCCTTCCTGCACCTCAACCGCACGCTGTAAAATGATTTGACCGCCGTCGGGAATTTCGTTGACGAAATGCACGGTGGCGCCCGTCACTTTCACGCCGTAGGCAAGCGCCGCTTCGTGCACGTGCAAGCCGTAAAACCCCTTGCCGCAGAAGGACGGGATTAACGACGGATGCACGTTGAGAATGCGGTTTTTATATTTTGACGTGAAGCTTTCACTTAAAATGGACATAAAGCCGGCTAAAACGATGAGTTCTATGCCGTATTCTTGTAAAATACGCTCTATTTCCGCTTCAAACGCCTGCTGGGAACCCATCTGTTTTTTGGTGACGGTTGCCGTGGGAATGTTTGCCGCTTGCGCCCTAGTTAAAGCGTAGGCGGAGGGAGCGTTGGCAAGCACCAGACAGATTTGCCCGTCGGTGATGACGCCGCTCTTTTGGGCGTCGATGAGCGCCTGTAAGTTGGTGCCGCCGCCCGAACAAAAGACGGCTATTTTTGTCTTTTTCATAAAATTATATCCGTAGCTTGATTTGCGTTTACGCCATAATTACGCCGTCGTCGCCTGCGACAACCTCGCCGATGACGTAAGCGTTTTCGCCGTTTCTTTGTAAAATTTCAATGGCTTTGTCCTTATCCTCTTTGGAAACGACGGCAATCATGCCAACGCCCATGTTGAAGGTGTTGAACATATCGCGTTCGGGTACGTTTCCGACCTTTTGCAGGTATTGGAAGATGGGCAGAATTTGTACGGCGGATTTGTTGATTTTTGCCGAATAGCCCTTTTTAAAGCAACGGGGAATGTTTTCGTAAAAACCGCCGCCCGTGATGTGGGATACACCCTTGACCTTGACTTCTTCAAAGAGCGCCAGCATGGGCTTGACGTAAATTTTGGTGGGAGTTAAGAGCGTTTCGCCCAAGGACTTGCCGCCCAGTTCGGGAACGGGAGATTTTAAATCGGCATTTTCCACGTCGAATACTTTTCTGACCAGGGAGAAGCCGTTGGAGTGAACACCCGAGGAAGGCAGAGCGATGATGACGTCGCCCTCTTGCATGCTTTCTTTGTCCAATACCTTACTTCTGTCCACAACACCGACCGAGAAGCCTGCAAGGTCGTACTCGTCAATAGGGTAGAAGCCGGGCATTTCTGCCGTTTCACCGCCGATGAGCGCACTGCCCGATTGCACGCAGCCCTCGGCAACGCCCTTGACGATGTCGGCAATTTTCTCGGGAACGTTTTTACCGCAAGCGATATAGTCCAAGAAGAATAAGGGTTTTGCTCCCACGCAGAGCACGTCGTTGACGCACATGGCAACGCAGTCGATGCCGACCGTGTCGTGCTTGTCCATTAAAAAGGCAATTTTTAATTTGGTTCCTACGCCGTCCGTACCGCTGACCAGTACGGGACGGGTCATGCCCGTTAAATCCAGTTCAAACAGTCCGCCAAACCCGCCGATGTCGCTGTTTGCGCCCGCCGTTACCGTTCTTGCGATGTGCTGTTTCATGAGTTCCACCGCTTTGTAACCTGCGGTGATGTCTACGCCTGCGTTTTTATAGCTTTCGCTGAAACTTTTTTCGTGTGCCATGTCTGTTTTTATTTTTCCTTAAAGTTTTTTATTTTTTTTCGCTGAGTTTTTTGTCAAAACGATTGTCGTACTCTTGCTTGGGCGCTTCGGTGGGATATACGCCGGTGAAGCATGCCTTGCAGAATCCTTTGCATTTACCCTCGGGGGTGAGTTTATCCAAGCTGTCTACGTTCAAATAGCCCAGGGAGTCTACGCCGATAATCTTCGCCGTTTCTTCCACGGTGTGCTGGCAGGCGATGAGCTTTTCCTTAGAGCTGATATCCGTGCCGTAATAACACAAATCCACGAAGGGGGGCGAGGAAATACGCATATGAATTTCCCTTGCGCCTGCATCGCGCAGGAGCTTGACGAGCTTTTTACTGGTGGTGCCGCGCACGATGGAGTCGTCAATGAGCACGATGCTCTTATCCTTGACTACTTCCGTGATGGCGTTGAGCTTGATTTTAACCAGGTTTTCACGGGCCTGTTGACCGGGCGCAATGAAGGTTCTGCCGATATATTTGTTTTTAATGAGCCCGATACCGTAGGGTATGCCCGATTCCTTGGCGTAACCCACTGCAGCATCCAAGCCCGAGTCGGGTACGCCGATAACGATGTCTGCTTGGGCGGGGTGCTGTTGTGCTAAAAATTTACCTGCGTTTTCACGGGCTCTGTGTACCGAATAGCCGTCGATACAGGAGTCGGGACGGGCGGTGTAAATATGCTCGAATATACAGGTTGCTTGGGGCTTTTGATTGCAGTGCTCGCGAATGGAATCGATGGTCTTGGTCTTGCCGTTGAACACTAAAATTTCACCCGGCTCGATGTCGCGTATGAGCTTGGCGCCCACGGCGTTTAACGCGCAGCTTTCGGAAGCAACGATGTATCTGCCGTCGTCGGTTAAACCGTAACACAGCGGCTTCATGCCACGAGGGTCGCGGGCGGCAATCAGCTTTTGCGGAGACATAATGAGGAAGGCGTACGCACCCTCCAAGCGCCCCATCGCCTTGCAGACCGCTTCTTCAATGGTGGCAGAGGTCAAGCGCTCCTTGATAACGAGATAGGAAATAATTTCGGTATTGCTGGTGGTGTGGAAGATACATCCGTTCATCTCCTGCTCTCTTTTGAGCTCGGCAAAATTGATGAGTGTGCCGTTGTTTGCCAGCGCCAAATGCCCCTTGATATGATTGACAACCAAGGGCTGGGCGTTGTTGCGGTTGTTTGAACCGCTCTTGCCGTAACGGACGTGTCCGACTGCCATGTTGCCCGTTCCCAAAGACTCGATAATGTCCGAATTGAATACGTCGTTGACGATACCCATGTCCTTATAGGAACGGAACACACCGTCATCGTTGACGACGATGCCGCAGCTTTCCTGTCCTCTGTGTTGAAGTGCAAAGAGTCCGTAATAGGTTGTCATTGCCACGGGCGAAGGTTCGGTGCCGTACACACCGAATACGCCGCACTCTTCATGAATGGACCCGTACATAATTTTTTCTCCTTTTTTATGCTCTGATGTTGATTATTCGCCGAGAACTCTCTTCATCATTTCTTTGTATGCGTCCTCTACGCCGCCCATATCGCGACGGAAACGGTCTTTATCCAATTTCTCGTGCGTGGTAGCGTCCCAGAAACGGCAGGTATCGGGAGAGATTTCGTCTGCCAATACGATGGTGCCGTCAGAAGTTTTACCGAATTCCAATTTGAAGTCGACGAGGTCGACGTTGATTTTCTTGAAGTAATTTTTGAGGAATTGATTTACCTTCAACGCCATGGTAGCGATGGTGTTGAGCTCGTCCTGCGTGCAGTACTGCATTGCCATGATGTGGTAAGCGTTGACCATGGGATCGCCCAAAGCATCGTCTTTATAGCAGTATTCCAAAACCGTTCTGCTCATGGGCGTGCCTTCGGGCAGGCCCAAGCGCTTGGAGAGCGAGCCTGCGGCAATGTTTCTTACGATAACTTCCAGGGGAACGATGGTAACTCTCTTTACGAGCGTTTCTCTGTCGGAAAGCTCCTGTACGTAGTGGGTGGGAATGCCCTTTTGTTCCAATTTTTCCATGAGGTAATTACTCATACGGTTGTTGACAACGCCCTTGCCGACGATAGTACCCTTCTTTTCACCGTTGAATGCGGTGGCGTCGTCCTTATAGGAAACGATAACCAAGTCTGGATCGGTGGTGGCGAATACTTTTTTTGCCTTGCCTTCGTAGAGCTGCTGGGTTCTTTCTATCATAATTTCATCCTCCGATTGATAAAAAATTTATTTTTTAAAATTAAAAACCGCAGCAAAAAAGCTGCGGAAGCTTGTCTATACGTTGTATTTGGACGCAATTTCTGCGTCTTTTTCCAAAACCTTGTCGCTTGCCTTCTTTCTGGCGCAAAGGAGCTTATCCGCAAGCGTCGTGTCGGATACCGAGAGAATTTGAATGGCGAGCAGGGCGGCGTTGACCGCACCGTCGATTGCAACGGTGGCAACGGGAATGCCTGCGGGCATCTGAACGGTGGACAGCAGGGCGTCCAGTCCGTCGAGCGTGGAAGATTTTACGGGAATTCCGATGACGGGGAGCGTGGTGTTTGCCGCCAAAGCGCCGGCCAAGTGCGCGGCTTTACCTGCCGCCGCAATGATGACGCCAAAATCCTTTTGACGGGCGGTTTCGGAAAACTCTTTTGCCTGAACGGGGGTTCTGTGGGCGGAATAAACGTGCACCTCGCAAGGTACACCGTACTCCTTCAACGTGTCGATTGCCTTGGATACGACGGGCAAATCGCTGTCGCTACCCATAATTACCGCTACTTTTTTCATATTCAAACTCCTAAATGAATTACGTGTACGTTTTACGCGGAAAAAAGGACGAAAATTTCCATTTTTTCCAACTCATATTCCCCCTATCCTTGCCCTTCGGCAAAGAAATAATTTATATATTAAATTATAGCAATCACTTGCGTTTTTGTCAAACGTTTGACGGAGAATTTTAAGCCATTTGAAAAATAAAAAGCAAGAAAAAATTTGCCATTCGATTGACCGAATAAAAAAAATATGCTACAATAAAAAAAGCTTATTTTGAAAAATACAAACACGGAGAACGTTGCATGGAAATCATTCAAACTCTCATCGAGGAATTTTCCTTGAAGAGCGAGCACGCAAACAATATCGTAAATTTAATTGACGAGGGCAATACCATTCCCTTCATCGCGCGTTACAGAAAGGAGCTGACGGGCAGCTGCGACGATCAGGTTCTGCGCTCCATTTCGGACAGACTGACCTATTTGCGCAACCTGCAAAAGAGAAAGGAAGAGGTTACCGCCTCCATTACCGAACAGGGCAAGATGACCGAAGAAATAGCCGCCGCCTTGGCAGCCGCCAAGACCCTGACCGAGGTAGAGGACATTTACAGACCCTATAAACAGAAGAAACAGACCCGTGCCAGCAAGGCGATTGAAAGAGGGTTACAGCCCTTGGCGGATATTATTTTAGAACAAGACCCGAAAACCGACCCTGCCCTTGAAGCGCAAAAGTACGTGAACGAAGAAAAGGGTGTAAAGAGCGCAACCGACGCTTTGAACGGAGCCAAGGACATCATTGCCGAGATTGCCAGCGATAACGCCGAAATCCGTAAAAAATTGAGAAATATCTTTTCCAGAAACGGCATCATCTCCTCCTCTTACACCAAAAAACAGGACGAGGACGAGCAAAAGACGTATGAAATGTACGCCGAGTACGCCGAACCGGTTACCGAAGCCAAGAGCCATAGAATTTTGGCGCTCAACCGCGGCGAGAGCGAGGGATTTTTAAAGGTAAACGTCAATATCAACGCCGACCTCGCCAAGCGCATCGTATGCGTGGGGTTCGTTAAGAACGACTCCGCTTGCGGTGTGCTGGTCAAAGAGGCGTGCGAGGACGCGTATACCCGTTTGATTGAACCTTCCGTACAAAGAGAAGTGCGCGCAACCCTGACGGACAATGCAAACGAACAGGCAATTCAGATTTTTGAGAAGAATTTGCGTCCCCTCTTGATGCAGCCGCCCGTGAAGAACAAGGTGACGCTCGGTTGGGACCCCGGATACAGAACGGGCTGTAAAATTTGCGTCGTAGACGGTACCGGCAAGGTGCTTGCCAAGACCGTTGTATACCCCACCCTCTATTTGAACGGTAAAAACGAGGACAAGGACAGCGTTTCGCTCAGACGCAGATACGACGAAGCCAAAATTATCATCCGAGATTTATTGAATAAATATCAGGTTGAACTCATTGCCGTGGGCAACGGCACCGCATCCAAGGAGAGCGAGATTTTCGTTGCCGATTTGTTGAAGGAATACCCCCGCCCCGTGGATTATATGATGGTATCCGAAGCGGGCGCATCGGTATACTCGGCGAGCAAGCTGGGCGCCGAGGAGTTCCCCGAATACGACGTTTCCGAACGCAGCGCCGTGTCCATTGCAAGACGCTTGCAGGACCCCCTTGCCGAGCTGATTAAGATTGACCCCAAGTCCATCGGCGTGGGACAGTATCAGCACGATATGGACCAAAAACGCTTGGACAGCGTGTTGCAGGGCGTTTTGGAGGACTGCGTTAACAGCGTGGGCGTGGATTTGAATACCGCCAGCGTGCCTTTATTGAAATACGTTGCGGGCTTGAACGCAGGCATTGCAAAGAATATCGTAGCTTACCGTGAAGCGCACGGAAAGTTCACCAACCGCAAGCAGATTTTAAAGGTGCCCAAGCTCGGCGAAAAGGCGTTTACCCAATGCGCAGGCTTTTTGCGCATCGATGGCGGAGACTGCATTTTGGATAACACCGCCGTACACCCCGAATCCTACGAAAAAGCCGAAAAGCTGTTGGCGCTCTTCGGATACAGCGACGAGGACGTAAAAGCAAGAAATATTACCGACCTTGCCGAAAAGGTAAAGGCGTACGGAGAGAAAAAGGCGAGCGAGGACACGGGCTTGGACAACGCTACGATGAAGGACATCGTGGAAGAGCTGAAAAAGCCCGGCAGAGATATCCGCGACGCCCTGCCCAAACCCGTTTTGCGCCGGGATATTATGAGCATGGAAGATTTACGCCCCGGCATGACGCTCTCGGGCGTGGTGCGCAACGTTGTGGACTTTGGCGCATTCATCGACATCGGCGTGCATCAGGACGGCTTGGTGCACCTCTCCCGTATCACCGAGCGGTATATCAAGCACCCGTCGGACGTTTTGACCGTTGGACAAAACGTAAGCGTTACGGTATTGGAAGTGGATTTAAAGAAAAAGCGCATCGCCCTGACGATGTTGAAGGATAACAAGAAATAATAAAATCGGCGAGGATTTGTAAAAAGACCTCGCCGATTTTATTTGCTTTTAAAGTAAAATTTTTAAGTTTTATGCCTTTTTGGCTCTGGGTTTTCTCATGCGAATCACTTTGTCGGACGCAGCCTTTTTAGCCTTGGGCTTTTCGCTGACGGGCGCTTCAAAGGCTACCTTTGCTTTGGCGCAGGGGTATTCCACGTTCTTATCGCACTTTACGCAAAAAGCATAGCTGCCGCAGGTGTCTACGTTGCCGTTGGCTTGGGTATCGTACCATTTTATTGTGTCAAAGTGTGCCTGTAATTGCATCAATTCTTCTTGAGTCATTGTTTTTTACCTCGTTTTATTATTCTATGAATTCATTATATTCGTAAAATAACAAAAAGACAAGAAAAAACAATGCAATAATCCTCTCAATTTATAACATTTTTATGACATTTTTTATTTTTTGGCGAAAAAACCATCAAAATTCTGTAGAGTGATGCGGGCAATGTCGTCCAAGGCTTCGTGCGTCAGGTAGGCCTGGTGAGAGGTGACGATGACGTTGGGACGGGAGACGATGAGCGAGAGCAGCTCGTCCTGGACGCCCGTTGCCGAATTGTCCTCGTAAAAGAGCATGGCTTCTTCCTCGTACACATCCAAGCAGGCGCCGCCCAATCTGCCCGAAAGAAGAGAATTCAACAGCGCCTCGCTGTCGATGAGTGCGCCTCTGGACGTATTGATTAAAATGCACCCTTTTTTCATCTTAAGCAGGGCGCTTTGGTCAATGACGTGATAGGTATCCTTGGTGAGCGGACAGTGCAAGGAGATGACGTCGCTTTGTGCAAACAGAGTGTCCAGGTCAACGTATTTTAAAGCGCCGGACTCATCGGGGGCAATATCGTAACACAGGGTATCCATGCCAAAGCCTTGGCATATTTTCACGAAGGTTTTGCCAATTTTTCCCGTGCCGATAACGCCCGCCGTTTTGCCGTGCAAATCGAAGCCAATGAGGTGGTTTAAACTGAAATTAAAATCACGGGTGCGGATATAGGCTTTATGAATTTTTCTATTTAAAGTCAACAGCAGCGCCATGGCGTGCTCGGCAACGCTGTGGGGGGAATACGCCGCCACACGCTCGACGGCAATGCCGCATTTTTGCGCCTCGGCAACGTCTACGTTGTTATAGCCCGAACAGCGCAGGGCAATCAGCCCGATGCCGTAGGATTTTAATTTTTGAACGACGGCGGCGTTTGCCTCGTCGTTGACAAAAATACAAATACCGTCGTACCCTTTGGCGAGTGCGACGGTGCGTTTATCCAATTTACTCTCTATATAATCGAAGGAATAAGCACCTTGGTTGTATTTGTCAAACCAAGGCTTTTCATAGTCCTTTGCATCGTAAAACAAAATGTTCTTCATGCAATATATTGTGCGTGAATATTTATATTTTTATTCCCCTATTCCCCGTCGTAGCCGTCCAAAAAGCTGTGCACCTTGCCGTCTTTTTTATAGCCCAAAATGCTGTTCATATTGACGTTGTGCATACTGCGGAAAATGTTGTCGTCGATGCGGTCGTACGTTGCTTTTAACTGCTTAACGAGCGCCTTCATCTCTTTGCGCTTGCTCTCCTCTTCCTTGTTGGCGACCCGTTCGGTAAAACGGCAGGCGCAGTGCAAAAAGGTGAGCTCGTTGCCGTTTGCCCAGCGGATAACGTCGTCCTCGTGAATTTTGTATAAGGGGCGAATGAGCTCCATGCCGGGGTGGCTGGTCGATTTTAATTTGGGGAGCATGGTCTTGATTTCCGCGCCGTAGAACATACTCAACAGCGTGGTTTCGATTACGTCGTCGAAGTGGTGCCCCAGGGCAATTTTATTGCAGTTTAACGCTTTGGCTTTTTCGTAGAGATACCCCCGACGCATACGGGCGCAAAGGTAGCAGGGCGAACCGCCTGCCACCGATACCACCTCGAAAATGGGGCTTTCAAACAGCTCTACGGGAATTTCCAACAGCTCGGCGTTGGATAGAATGAGCTGCCTGTTCTCCGCCCTGTACCCGGGGTCCATGACGATGAATTTCAACTGGAAGTTGAGCTTGCCGTGGCGCTGGATTTCCTGCAAGAGCTTTGCCATTAAAAAGCTGTCCTTGCCGCCTGAAATACAAACGGCAATTCTATCCCCCTCCTGAATGAGCTGATATTCCTTGACCGCCTGTACGAAACGGCTCCAAAGCTCCTTTCTGTAACGCTTGATGATGGAGCGTTCAATTTGTTTGCATTTTGTGTTTTCCATAAGCTGATTTTTGCTGTATTTTGCGTTATGTAAGTCGGGTTACCTGTAAACTTTCGTAAATTTCCAGATATTTTTCCTTGGGGAAGGCAATTTCGTCAAAGGTGGTAATCGCCGCCGTGCCTGCCGCCGTGCCTGCACGCAAAATCTCGGGCATGGGTGCCCCCTTTGCCATCTTCATCGCTACGGCGGCGACCATTGCGTCGCCTGCGCCTACGGTGGAATTGATTGCCACGGAGGAGCTTTTACAATAATAGCTTTGTGCGCCGTCGGTTAAAATGGCACCCTCTTTGCCGAGCGAAAGCAGAACGGCTTTTGCCCCGCGCTGAATGAGCTCGCCGCACGCAGAGAGCATATCCTCCTTGCTCTGCAATACCCTACCGAGCGCATTTTCGAGCTCGGATAAGTTGGGCTTTACCAAGTCTACGCCCGCGCTGACCGCCGCCATAAGCTTTCCGCCCGTTGCGTCGACGATACGCAGAGATTGCGGAGATACCGCCTTGAACAGCTGCGCGTAATAGTCGGCGTCGACCCCCTTGGGTAAGCCGCCCGAAATAACCGTAACCTTGCTCTTTTCGGAGAGTGTGCGCACACGCTGTAAAAGCTCTTGCAGCTTTTGCTCGGCAACCTCGCCGCCTACGTCGTTGACCTCGGTGAGCATGGAACGGTGGTCGATGAATTTATAATTTTCACGCACCCGCCCTTCGTTCATGATGAAGGCGTTTTCCACGTTGCCCTTTTTGAGTAAATCCTCGAACATGGTGCTGTTCTCTCGGTACATAAAGCCCGTGATGGCAACCTCGCCGCCCAGACGGGATACACCCATGGCGACGTTGATTGCTTTACCGCCCGGGCGCAGACGCTTGCGCTTGGCGACGTTGGTTTTGCCAACTTCCAAAGCGTCCACTTCCACGGTTACGTCGATACTCGGACTTAAACAAACTGTCAATATCATATTTTTCACAACGGACAAAAAAGTTTTGTCCAATTCCCCTTACTTTTATTATACTTATATATACACCCCAACAAAGGGGTTTTAAACGCAGTTTAATGACAAAAATAAAACGGTTACGGAAAAAAGCGCAACCGTTTGTATTTATATGCAGGGAAAAAGCCCTTTATTACATGGAAATCATCTGTAAGGTGTTGTAGAGCTCGTAGTTGAATTCTTTTTTCATGGAAACGGCTTCAATGATGTCCATATCGATAATCTTGTTGTCTCTGATGCCGATAACACGGTTGCCGATGCCGTCCTTCAACAGACGAACCGCCTTGTTGCCGAACTGTGCAGCCAACATTCTGTCCTGCATGGAGGGAGAACCGCCGCGCTGTACGTGGCCGATGTTGGTGGGGCGAACCGAATAGGTAGTAACCTCTTGCAGCTGTTTTGCAAAAGAGTCGGCAGACATAACGCCCTCGGCAATAACGATAATGTTGGAGTGCTTTTCATTGGCACGCGAACGGTTGATGCGCATGATGATGTCGTCCATATCGTAAGGCACTTCGGGTACGACGATGATTTCCGCACCGCTGCCGATGCCGGCGTAGAGTGCGATGTCACCGCAGTGTCTGCCCATAACTTCCACAACCGAAATACGCTCGTGCGAGGTCATGGTATCACGCAATTTATTGATGATATCGAGGCAGGTATTGACGGCGGTGTCAAAGCCCAGGGTGTAATCGGTATACGCAAGGTCGTTGTCGATGGTACCGGGGATACCGATGGTGGGAATGCCGTATTCCTCGCTTAAAACCTTTGCGCCACGGAAAGAACCGTCGCCACCGATGACGACCAAGCCTTCAATGCCTCTGTTTTTCAGAGTTTTAACGGCTTTTTGCTGGCCTTCTTTGGTAAGCATTTCCAAGCATCTTGCCGTGCGCAGCTTGGTGCCGCCGCGTTGCACGATGTCGGACACCGAACGCATGTTCATGGGAACGACCTCATCGTTGATAAGCCCGGCGTAGCCGCGTTCAATGCCGTAAACTTCCATGCCAAAGTAAATGCCCGTGCGCACGATGGCACGGATTGCTGCGTTCATACCGGGAGCGTCGCCGCCACTGGTCAATATACCGATACGTTTCATAAACAGAAACCTCCTATCTTCACAAACTATAAAATTTCATTCATAATCATTATAGCAGAAAGAGATAAAAATTTAAAGTGTTTTTGGAAACTTTTTACAATATTTTTTATTTATTTTTATAAAAAATAAAAATTTTTTCCTCAAAAGCTTCCCTTAAACGTATTTTATGCAATCTTCGGGCAAAAACGTCTTGAGCTCAGCCATAAATGCCTTGTTGCAGTTTACGCCCTGCGAAGAGCGGAATTTCTTTCCGCCGCGCACAATGCGCACCTCCACCTCGCCGACGTATACGGCGAGCATTTCCTGCAATTCCTCGAACTCACCTTCGTCTAAATTGCTGGCTTGCAGCCAAAGCACCTTGGGCTTTTGCTCGTTAGCGCGCTCCTGCGAGGACGTTGAAGCCGAAGCCGTTTGCGAAGCGCCGTCCGCCTTGTCCTTTTTGAGGTTGTCGGCGGAAAATTCCTGCATGCCATCGAGCAGGATGGAGGGCTTTTTGCCATCAGCGATGTCGATTTTACCGCTGAGCGCCACGACCACGTCGACGGCGAGGAAATGCTTGATTTTTTCGTAGGTGTTGGGAAAGGCGATACATTCGATACTGCCGTACAAGTCCTCCACCGTGATGAACGCCATGGACGAGCCCTGCTTGGTGTTGAGTTTTTTGATTGCCGAAACGATGCCGCCCATGCTGACCGATTGACCGCTTTCGATGGCGTTGTAGGTGACGTTGCCTTCCTCGTCCTCCTCCGTGTCGGAGAGCATGGAGCAGTTGAAGTTGCAATTTTTAAACGCAGAAAGGTAATTTTCAAAGGGGTGGCCGCTGACGTATACGCCGAGCATCTGCTTTTCCTTGGACAGCTTGTCGTTGTATTCAAATTCGGGGATATCGGGATAATTTACCTCTATTTCCTGCTCCTCGATGATGTTGTCAAAGAGTGAAATTTGCGCGCCGTTTTTACTCTTTTCCATACCGGCAATACGGCTCATGACGTCCTCGTACACGGCGTAATACTGCGAACGGTGCATGCCGAAGCAATCGAAGGCGCCGGCTAAAATCAGACATTCCGCCACACGCTTGTTGATGTACTTGGTACAGCGCATTAAAAAGTCCGAAAAGGATTTGAAATCGCCGTGTTTCGTGCGTTCATCGATGACTCTGGCGATGGCGTCGGCGCCTGCGCCGCGCAACGCCGAAAGACCGAAGCGAACGCCGTTGCCTTCCACCCTGAACTCCGCGCGGGAGCGGTTGACGTCGGGCGGGAGTACGGGAATATTCTTTTCCTTCATGTAGACGACGTACTTGGAAACTTCCTCTATTTTATCCAAGCGATCGTTCAAGACGCCTGCCAAGAACTGCTTGGGATAGAACTGCTTTAAGTACGCCGTTTGATAGGCGACGACGGCGTACGCCGTGGCGTGCGATTTGTTGAAGGCGTAGGACGCGAAGCTCTCCATATCCGCAAAGATTTTGGATGCGACTTCGGGGGGGATACCGTGCGCCACGCAACCCGTGATTGTGCCGCCCTCGTTGATATCGCCGTAGACGAATTTGTCCTTTTGCGCCATCAGCTCTTTCTTCTGTTTCTTGGACATGGCTCGGCGCACCAGGTCGGCTTGACCGAAGGTGTAGCCCGCAAGGCTTTGGAAAATTTGCATTACCTGTTCTTGGTAGATGATAACGCCGTAGGAGTTCTTTAAAATGGGCTCCAAAAGGGGCGTATCGTACACGATACCCGCAGGGTTGTGCTTGTTACGGATATAGGTGGGAATAAAGTCCATGGGGCCCGGACGGTAGAGCGAGATACCTGCGATTAAATCTTCCAGCTGTTCGGGCTGTAAATCGCGCATAAACTTTTTCATGCCGCCTTGTTCTAATTGGAACACAGCGTCGGTATCGCCCGACGAGATGAGCTGGTAGGCTTGAGGCACGTCGTAACCGATTTGGTCAAAATTGACCTCTATGCCGTAGTCCTCTTTGATGTAGTTGATGGTGTTTTGTATGTCGGTGAGGGTGGTGAGAGCCAGAAAGTCCATTTTAAGCATACCCACCGACTCGGCTTCCTTCATGTCGAATTGGGTGACGATGTCATCGCCGTTTCTCGCCAAGGGAACGTTCTCGCAGAGCACCTTGTTGCAGATGATGACGCCTGCGGCGTGTTCGGAGATGTTCTTGGGCATGCCCTCGAGCTTTAAGCCGAAGTTGATGACTTTTTTGAGGTCGGGATTGTTCTCGTACATCTCGATAAAATCACGGTTTTTCTTGGCTTGCTGTTCCTTCAACGCTTTCTCGATTTCCACCCGTTTATCGTCGGGCAGAGCTTGGTCTTTGAGCTTTTCTTCCAGCTTGGGAATTTTTAAACCCAACAGCTCGGCAATGGTGGATTTGCCGTCCATCAGCTTGGTTACCTTGTCCGTTTCCGAATAGGGAACACGCATGACACGACCGATGTCCTTGATGACCGCACGGGAGGCGAGCGTGCCGAAGGTTACGATTTGCGCCACCTTTTCGGGCGTGTATTTTTGACGCACATACTCAATGGTTTCATGCCGACGTTTGGTGCAAAAATCCACGTCAAAGTCGGGCATGGATACTCTGTCCGGGTTTAAAAAGCGTTCGAAAATCAGGTCGTATTTCAAAGGGTCTACGTCCGTGATGCCCACCGAATAGGCTACGATACTGCCAACGCCCGAGCCTCGGCCGGGACCGACGGGAATGCCCTGTAAGCGAGACCAGTTGATGTAGTCCCAGACGATTAAGAAATAATCGGCAAAACCCATTTTGATAATGACGTCCAGCTCGTACTGCGCGCGCTTTTTAATGTCCTCGGTAACGTCTTTATACCGTCTTTGCAGCCCCTCCCAGGTGAGCTTGGTTAAAAAATCGGGGGACGAGGAGCCGTCCTCGGGGGTGTATAGAGGAATTAGCGATTTGTCGTAAACGGGCGAGCCGTTGGGCTTTAAATCGAACACCGGTTCCTCAATTTTATTGGCAATGACACGGGTGTTGGAGATTGCCTCGGGAACGTAGGAAAAAAGCTTTGCCATTTCATCGCCCGATTTGAAGTAAAACTCGTGCGTATCAAAGCGCATACGCTTGGGGTCGTCGAGCGTTTTTTTGGTCTGAATGCACAGGAGAATGTCCTGCACCTCCCAATCTTCCTTATTGATATAATGCACGTCGTTGGTGGCAACCAGCTCGATATTGAGCTCCCGCGCCAGCTGAATAAGCAGGGGCAAAATTTGCTTCTGCTCGGGCATGCCATGGTCCTGCAGCTCAATATAGAAGTCCTCGCCGAAGATTTCCTTCATCTCCAAAGCGAAGCGTTTGGCGCCTTCGTAGTCCCCTGCCGTCAAGAGTCTGGGAATTCTGCCTGCCAGACACGCCGAAAGACAGATGACGCCTTCGGAGTGTTCCTTTAAGGTCTTATAGTCGATACGGGGTTTGCCGTAAAATCCGTCGATGTAGGACATGGAGTCGAGGTATACGATATTGCGGTAGCCCGTTTTATTTTTGGCGAGCAGTACTAAGTGCTCGGTTTTGGAGGCGGGCGTTTTGACGTACATATCGTCGGTCATATAAAGCTCGCAGCCGATGATGTATTTTAAGCCCTTTTTGACGCATTCCTCGGCAAAATATAAGGTGGCGTACATATTGCCGTGGTCGGTGATGGCGCAGGTATCCACGCCCGTCTTTACCATGTGGTCGACTAAATCCTCCACCTTTGCCGCGCCGTCTAAAAGGCTGTATTCGGTATGCAGATGTAAATGTACGAAATCGGTCATATCTCTCACTGTCCTCTCGCTTTTATAATGTCGCTGTAAAATTCCATGAGTTTTCTCATTCTGTGGTTGACGCCGCTCTTGCTCAGCTGTAATTTTTGCGCCAGCTCGGCAAAAGAGGCCTCCTTATGCTCCAATCGGCATTTTGCCAAAATGCGAATTTCCTCGTCCATTTGCGCAAGATAGCCGTTTGTATTTAAAAATTCAATGGCAAGGCATTGCTTTGCCGCCGCCGTTGCCGTGCGGTCCATATTGCCCACGAAACAGTTGTTCACTCGGTTGGAGTTGTTGTTTTCCTCCCGCGCCTCTGCCGTGGCGTTGAGCTTTTTCAGCGCACTATCGGCGCCGACGACGGATAAAAAATCGCAAATGCCCGCAAGCGTGGCAATGTAGACGACGTAATTATCCTTGCGCTCGATAATTTTGGCAATCAGCTGATACTCTTCCAAGAGCAGAGCAAAATCCGTGGCGGTTTGGGCATGATTAAACACGAATTCCAAGTGATAGCCCGTCTTTGCGCCCATGCGGGGTAGCGTACAGCTTCCGCCGCCGAGAAATGCGCCCTTGATATACGCCAGCTTGCTGTCGTCATCCGCAATAATACGGGGAGAAATTCCCGTGAATAAATCGTAGGCAGACTGTTCGTTTTCCCGTTCAAAAATGCCCAAATCGATTAAAATATCGTAGCTCTTTTCGCCGTTATACGAAAGGGTGAGCTTGTCTTTGCCGCTCAAGCGATCCTCGGCGGCGTTTGCCGTGCAGGATATGCCGTATAACCGCTCCAAGAGCGTGAGATAGTACTCCCCGATGCGCTCGGATTCGGTGATTAAAAAGAAGCCCAGCCCCTCACGGGTGTAGGAAATACAGCCGTTGGTGCGTAAAAATGCCGAAAGCGATGCCACTTGCAGGGCGCGTATATTGGTTTTTTTTGCGAGCAATTCACGCTTGATGCTCCAAGTAAAATTTGCCAATTTCTATCTCCTGTTTTACTACATTTTCTCTTTAAATGCCTGAAAGCGGAAGCTTGCCGTGCGTCCGTCGATATTATCGATGCGCTCTTTGGGGAAGTTAATGCGGGCAAACAGCTCGTCCGCCAAGGCGGTATCCCCCACCCGCTCGGGCGAGTGCGCATCCGAATTGATGAGAAAGCGCACGGCGGTTTTATCGATTATGTCCTGCCATTCTTGGTCTGAAAGGTGGGATTTTTTGGTGTTGATTTCTATATACGTGCCGTAGTCGGCGGCGCATTTTGCCACCTCCAAGGCATTGGAAAAGCACAGATAATTGACGTGCGAAATGACGTCTACGGGGTTGTTTTGAATGGTATTGATATACGCCCGCGTGTTGCGCTCGATGAGCTTTGGAGCGGGGGTTAATTTGAGCTTGTCCGTGAAAAAGTTGGTGGCGCAATAGCCCGTCCAAGCGGATAAATTTTCATAGGCGATGAAGACGTGCTTGCCCGCAAGGAATAAATCGAAATGCTCGTAATCTTTGGGCTGCATGTCCGTTTTACCGCTTTCGCCCAGGATATTGGCTTCCATGCCCACCAATACCTTTACGCCGGTTTTTTGCGTTGCCTGTTTACATTCCTCTATTAAAAAAGGCAATTTTTTACGGCGCAAGCCAAAGGCGATATGCGAAAAGCCGTGGTCGGTAATACCTATCTCTTTTAGCCCTTGTTCTTGGGCATGGGTGGCGTTTTCAAGCACGGTTCCCTTGCCGTGGGAATAGGGCGTATGGGTGTGATAATCGGCGGTGAGGAACATGAAAATTTCTCCTATCGAATGTAGCGTATTTCTTCTTCCAAGCGCACGCCCGTTTGCTCACGGACGGTGCGTTTGATGTGTTCAATCAATGATATATAGTCTTGCGCGGTGGCGTGACTGTCGTTGAGGATAAAGTTGGCGTGCCGAGGACTGACGACAGCACCGCCCACGCGAAAGCCCTTTAAGTTGCAATCCTCTATCAATTTCCCCGCAGAAAGGTCAACCGTGGGGTTTTTAAAGGTGCAGCCCATACTCTTGCCCGTGGGTAAGTGCTTGCGCTTTTCAAGCATACGGGAAATATTTTCAAAAACCTCCCCTTCTTGCGCCTTTTTTAAAGCAAAGCGCACGGATAAAATGACGCAGGGAAACTGCTGAAAAACCGTGGTCTTATAAGAAAATTGACACTGCTCTTTGGTATAGGTATACACCTTGCCCGCACGCAAAAACGTAACGCTTTCAATGCAGTCGCCGACGTGCCCGTCTGCCGTTCCCGCGTTCATGTACGTCAAGCCGCCGACCTTGGCAGGGATACCGGCTAAAAACTCCAAACCGGTTAGCTGACGGCGTTTGCAGACGGATAACAGTTTACCCACGCCCACGCCGCATTCTGCGGTGACGTGTTCCCCGTCCACACTCACACCGTCGAAGGCAGAGGTCGAAAGAATAACACCGTTAAACCCGTCGTCCGAAGGGAGCACGTTGCTGCCACCGCCAAGCGGAAAGTAGCGCACGTTGCAGCGTTCGCATAGGCGCACGACGGAAAAAAGCTGCGCTCTGGAGAGCGGAAGAAAGGCGGCGGTGTTGCCCCCTACGCCGACCGTGGTGTGCAAAGCGAGCGAAAAATCCTTTTCAAAGCGAATTTCGGGTAAGAGCGCCGACAGTAAAAGCCCATAATGCCCCATTTTCTATTCTCCTTATTATTTTAACACAAAATTTTATTCAATTCAATGGTTTGAGGTAATTTTTTAAAATTTTTAATTGACCTGTTTGTAAAGCGCCCTTTGCTCTTTGACGCATTTGCTCCAACCCGCCTGAATCGACGAACGCCGACAGCGTGTTTTGAGCGGTAATCGCCTTGGCGGAGTACATTCCTATCTCCGTCAGCTTTTCCTGTACCGCGTCGGAGAGCAAAAAGGACGTAAACTCCATACACGCCGTCAACGTATCTGCATCGGGCGTGGTGACGGCAATGTACTGAAACAGGTCGTTGAATTCCTGCAAGGGTTGACGATAGACGGTGGCGCCTCTGGTTTGAAAGCGGCAGACGTCACGCTGGGTACCCAGCATATAGCGGTACTCACCCTTTAAAAACTGCACGTACGCCGAGGTGGAATCGAGCGTGGGAATTTCGCCCGACAACCCATGCAGCGCCGCCGCCACCCACGGGAGATTGTTGCCGCCGTCCGAGATGACTAAATTTTGCGCGTTGACGAGGGAAAAATCCTCCTCCAAACAGAAGAGGTAATATCCGCCGCCACACCAAGGATAGGCGTAACAGTCCTTGCCGATGGCTCCGCCCGAAAAATTGACGGACAGCGCACGGCAATGCTCGCCGACGGCGTTTAACCCACAGGAAAAGGAAATAAGGTCGGGAACATCACCCTGGGCGATGGCTTGCGCTGCGCCCTCCGCCGTGTAGGTATTTACCATGAAGTACAGACCGTTATGACTCTTTTCGTATTGGCTTGCCGTGCGTTTTAAAAAATTGGCACGGGAGCCCTTGCCGCCCTCGAACGAATCGATGTGCCAAAGGCGTAAAATACCTTTATACGGGGGCGCAGCTTGCTTTTGAGGGGGTTGCAGAAAAAAGACAAAAAGGACGGAGAAAAGAATGAAAGAGAGGGAATGAAGGAAGGAAACAATGTGTTTCATAGCTACTTATTGTACGCGCGAAGGATTGAAATTAGAACGGAAAAACATAATCTGCAATAAAAAAAGCCCACGAAAGAACGTGGGCATGCCCGAAACAAACGGGGTTTTTTGATTTTTTTATTCCACCGAGAAGAGGATATCCAAATAATCGGGCATCGGCCAATAGTCCTTGGCGGTTTGCTTTTCCATTTCGTCGGCGTGGTGACGGATTTTATCCATCAAGGGCACAATGCGATAGGCGCAGAATTTAGAACATTCCTCGGCCTCTTCGAATTTTTCCTCTTCAGCAAGGGCTTGCAACAACTCCTTAACCGCAGAAAGCATGGCAGAGTTATTTAGCGAAAGAGAGGAAATGAGCTCCTTATCCCCCAGTACGTCTGCACCGAAATCGCTCTTTTGCTTGGCAATTTCGCACAGGTCGGCGACGTATGCGTTGACTGCGGGATAGATGCTCTTCATCGCCATGTCTGCCATGGTTTTGGCTTCGATGACGGTGATTTTGGAGTAGTTCTCCTGTAAAATTTCCATACGGGATTGAATTTCTCTCGCCGTGAATACGCCGTGCTTTTCAAAGACTTTTACGTTTTTATCCAAGACGTAATAGGGCAAGGCTTCGGCGGTATTGCGCAGGTTCAAAAGTCCTCTTCTGCCCGCTTCCTTTTCCCATTCGGCGGAATAGCCGTTGCCGTTGAAAATAATTCTTTGATGCTCGGTGAGCGTTTTTGCCACTAATTTTTGCAGCTCTTCATTGAAGTCGTCGGCTTTTTCCAAAATATCCGCAAACTGTTCGAGCTGTTCGGCTACGATGGTGTTTAAAACGATGTTCGGACCGGCAACCGAGAAGCTTGAGCCGAGCATTCTGAACTCAAATTTATTGCCCGTAAACGCAAAGGGCGAAGTTCTGTTTCTGTCCGTGGAGTCCTTGGGAAATTCGGGCAGAGCGTCTACGCCCAAGCGCATTTTGCTCTTTTTGCCGTTTTCGGCTTTTTCACCGTGCATGACGCTGTCCACAATGCGCTGCAGTTCCTCGCCGAGGAAGATGGAAATGATGGCGGGGGGCGCTTCGTGACCGCCCAAACGGTGGTCGTTACCCGCACCGGCAACCGAGATTCGGAGTAAATCCTGATACTCGTCCACCGCCTTGATGACCGAGGTTAAAAAGAGCATGAACTGCGCGTTGTCCGCAGGCGTCTTGCCGGGGTCGAATAAATTGACGCCCGTGCTGGTGGAAACAGACCAGTTGTTATGCTTGCCGCTGCCGTTGATTCCGTCGAAGGGTTTTTCGTGCAAGAGGCATACCATGCCATGCTTTTGCGCTATTTTTTTCATGAGCTCCATGGTCAACTGATTGTGGTCGGTTGCCACGTTGGTCGTGGAGAAAATGGGCGCTAACTCGTGCTGCGCAGGCGCTACCTCGTTGTGCTTGGTCTTGGCTAAAATGCCTAATTTCCAAAGCTCGGTGTCCAACTCCTTCATAAACTCGGCTACACGTTCTTTGAGCGCGCCGAAGTAATGGTCTTCCAGCTCCTGTCCCTTGGGCGGCATGGCGCCAAAGAGCGTTCTGCCCGTCATCTTCAAATCTTCCCTGCGCTCGTAGACCGCGCGGTCGATTAAGAAATACTCCTGTTCGGCGCCGACGGTGGCGGTGACGTGGGTTACGTCCTTATGTCCGAATAATTTTAAAATGCGAAGCACCTGTTTGTTGAGCGCATTCATACTGCGCAATAAGGGCGTTTTTTTATCGAGCACCTCGCCCGTATACGAACAGAACGCCGTGGGGATATAGAGCGTGCCCTCACGCACGAAGGCGTACGAGGTGGGGTCCCATGCGGTGTACCCTCTCGCTTCAAAGGTAGCGCGGATACCGCCCGAGGGGAAGGAAGAAGCGTCCGGCTCGCCGACAACCAGCTCCTTGCCCGAAAATTCCATAATGACCTCGTCCTTGCCCTTGGGGCTGATGAAGCTGTCGTGTTTTTCCGCCGTAACGCCCGTCATGGGTTGGAACCAGTGGGTGTAGTGCGTGGCACCCTTTTCAACCGCCCAATCCTTCATGGCGGTTGCAACTACGTTGGCAACGCCGATGTCCAAGCGTTCGCCGCACTCTATGGTCTTTTGGAGCGATTGAAAGACTGTTTCGGGCAGGCGCTCCTTCATGACACGTTCGTTAAACACGTTTTCGGCAAATATTTCGGGAATTCCCATTTCGTATACTCCTTCGGTAAAGAATAAATAAAATACTATTTCCATTTTATTATACGAAAATCCTTGCATAAAGTCAAACGAATGAAAGAATAAAAAAGGCGGGAGAGAAAATTCCTTTTCGCTCCCGCCTATCATTATTTTTGTATGAACAGTCCGTTTTTGCCCACGTCCACCGTCAGAGTATCCCCTGCCGTGCAGTTGCCTGCAACGATATAGCGCGCCAGTAAGTTTTCCACCGAGCTTTGCAGATACCGCTTTAAGGGTCTTGCGCCGTACACGGGGTCGTAACCGTTTTCCGCAACGAACTCCTTTGCCCGCTCACTGACGGTGAGCGTAAGCTGTTTTTCCGCCAAGCGGGCGGTGAGCTCGTTCAAGAGCAAATCGACGATGGCGCCGATATCCGCTTGCGAGAGGGGCTTATAGTATACGATTTCATCCAAACGGTTTAAAAATTCCGGTCGGAAGGAGCGCTTCAACAGCTCGTCCACGGCGCCTCTCGCCTCGGCGGTAATTTCATGCGAGCTTTCGTCAATCCCCTCTAAAATATACTGCGAGCCCAGATTGGACGTCAGTATGATGACGGTATTTTTAAAATCCACCGTTCTGCCCTGGCTGTCGGTAATTCTGCCGTCGTCGAGCACCTGCAAGAGAATATTGAACACGTCGGGGTGCGCCTTTTCGATTTCGTCGAATAAAATGACCGAATAGGGCTTTCTTCTGACCGCTTCGGTGAGCTGACCGCCCTCGTCAAAGCCGACGTAACCGGGGGGCGCACCGATCAGACGGGATACGCTGAATTTCTCCATATACTCGGACATGTCTATGCGCACGAGGTTCTTCTCGTCGTCAAAGAGCGAACGGTCGAGCGTCTTGGCGAGCTCGGTTTTCCCCACGCCCGTGGGGCCTAAAAACAGGAAGGAACCAATGGGTCGGTTGGGGTCGGCAATTCCCGCGCGGGAGCGCAAAATGGCGTCGGATACCTTTTGCACCGCCTCGTTTTGACCGATGACCCTGCGGTGTAAAATTTCGGGGAGCTTTAAGAGCTTTTCGCGCTCGCCCTCCATCAAGCGGGATACGGGAATACCCGTCCAACGCCCGATGATGCGGGCGATTTCTTCCTCGGTGACCTTGTCGCGCAGAAGCGTATTTTCACGCTCCTTTTTGTTTTGCGCCCTTTGCTCGTACTCATCCAGCTGCTTTTTTAAATCGGGCAATACGCCGTACTGTAATTTGCCTGCCGTGTCGTAATCGGCGTTGATTTTTGCCGTTTCCAGCTCGGCGTTGGCTTTTTCTATCTCTTCACGCAGACGTTGCCCCTTGCCGATGGCGTCCTTTTCTTCCAGCCACCTGACACGCATTTGCGCGTATTCCTCGCGCAGGGCGGAGAGCTCCTTTTGCAGCTCTTTGAGCCGAGAGCGCGTGAGTGAATCGGTTTCCTTTTTCAAAGCGTTCTCCTCAATCTCCAACTGCATGATTTTACGGGAAATTTCGTCCATCTCCGTGGGCATGGATTGCATCTCGGTCTTGATGAGCGCACACGCTTCGTCCACGAGGTCGATGGCTTTGTCGGGTAAAAATCGGTCGGTGATATAGCGGTTGGACAGCGTTGCCGCCGCAATGAGCGCGTTGTCCTGAATTTTAACGCCGTGGAATACCTCGTAGCGCTCCTTTAACCCGCGCAAAATGGAGATGGTATCTTCCACGGTGGGCTCGCCAACCAAAACGGGCTGAAAGCGGCGTTCCAAGGCGGGGTCCTTTTCGATGTATTTTCTATACTCGTCCAGCGTGGTTGCGCCGATGCAGTGCAGCTCCCCTCGCGCCAAGAGCGGCTTTAAGAGATTCCCGGCGTCCATGGCACCGTCGCTCTTGCCTGCGCCCACGATGGTGTGCAGCTCGTCAATGAACAGGATAATTCCGCCCTCGCTCTTTTTGACCTCGTTTAATACGGCTTTTAAGCGTTCTTCAAACTCGCCACGGAACTTTGCACCCGCAATGAGGGCACCCATGTCCAAGGAAAACAGCTTCCTGCCCTGAATGGATTCGGGTACGTCCCCCTGGATATTACCCTAATTCAGATATGATTTTGTATAAATTATTATTTTCTAATGACGGTAAAATCTTAGGTATTCAAGGAATTGGCGAAAGCGGAGTTGAAAAAAGAGTCGATGTAATTGCAACAATTATGCGAAATAATGGCACTGTGCAAGATATGATTGATGCTGAATTGTGCTATGCTCCGCCATATTCTAGTGCTAAAGACCCTGTAAATATTTTAGGAATGAGTGCTGATAATATTTTAAAAGGGCTTGTTAAACCTGCTTATTTTGAGGATTTAAAAGATGCAGTTGTTATTGATGTTCGACCTAATGTGATTTATAAAATGGGTACGATTGATGGCGCCATAAACATCCCTATTGCTGAAATTAGAAAAAGGCTTAATGAAATTCCAAAGGATAAAAAAGTGATTTTATCTTGTAATACAGGATATACAAGCTATTGCGCAGCAAGAATATTAGCTCAAAAGGGTTTCAATAACGTTTATTCTTTTATGGGCGGATATGAGCTATACAAGGTGTTTATAAGTAATAAAATCAATTTAAAAGATACTCTTTAATTTTATCTAAATTCAAATTACAATCACTAACCCCTAAATTATAAATTGCTTTAAGTTTTTCTATATTCTTTTCAACTCTCGCAACTTTCAAGTTTTGAGATGGGCGAAGAACAACGATTCTGCCTTCTTGTTCTTTCTTTTCAATTAAATCAAGAGTTTGATTGTATATTTCAAATTGTCTATTTGCGCTTTTAATAAAGTTTGGATATTTTCTATAAAAAAGATTATAGGGCATATTTGTCTTGTTTTTTCTATAATTTTTTGGTCTTGTTAAAACAACGATAATCTTTTCATATCCTTCATCAAGCGCCTTTTGAAGTGGTATAGGGTCTGACATTGCACCATCTAAATATTTTGAACCTTTATAATCAACGTTTCTTGACACAAAAGGCATTGACCCAGACGCTCTTAGAGCTTCTAAACCCTCTTTTGCATCGTCTATTTTAATATATTCAGCACATCCTGTTTCAAGGTTTGTAACTACCGCATAAAAATCAATTGGCGAAGAATCAAAAGCTTCAAAATCAAACTTGTCTAATTCATAAACCAACTTATTAAAACAAAATTCCTTATTCATAATATCGCCAGTTGTAAGAAGTGAATAAAGTCCCATATAATTTTTCTCATGGGCATATTTTATGTTATATCTTATTGCTCTTCCAATTTGACCTGATTTAAAATTTATTCCAAATAATGCACCAGCTGAAACACCATAAATTGCGTTTGTTTGAATATTGTTTTGCATAAAAACATCCAAAACACCCGCTGAATATAGCCCTCGCATTGCGCCACCCTCAAGAACAAAAGCTGTTTTTGATTGTTGGTTATTCATAATATTTTATTTCATCCTATCTAAACAATCTTGAATTATTGCCCTTGAAGTTAATTCGCAAGACTCTTCAGTTTCATCTGCTTCAAGAATTTCACTTATATCAAACTTACGACTTGCAACAATTGCTTCTGGTGCAACGTCTTTAGTGTGATAGTATTCAAGTGGTTTGTTTTTAAATTCTTCAATTAAATCTAATGGAAGCCCCTGTCTTAAACGTTTATTGCGCTCAGA
>JAFVZP010000045.1 GCA_017508105.1 Clostridia bacterium | reverse complement strand
GGCGACATAATGGCACCCATGTCCCGAATCATTTGCGCGCGGCATTTGGTGCCGAATGCCACGGGTAAATCGGCGTAAACCAATCCGTGATAGCTCTCGTCGGGTACGTTGAAGGATGCGTAGCGGGCATTTCCCTTATAATTGAAGTTTGCCCCGTCGATAATCATACCGCCGAGCGCCGCAGCGTGTCCGTCGGCGTATTTCGAGGTCGAATAAATGACGATGTTTACGCCCAGCTCAAACGGACGGCAAAGTACCGCCGTTGCTAAGGTATTGTCTACAATGAACAGCACTTCGTGCTTTTTGCATATATTCGCCAATTTTTCGAAGTCCAGAATGACGATGGCGGGTTTGCCACCGTTTCGGCAAACACGAACTTGGTTTTTTCGTCAATGAGCTTTTCAATTTTTTCCGCACTGTCGTCGGGGTGGAAGAATCTGCATTCGATGCCGAGCTTGGGCAAGGTCGTACCGAACAAATTGAAGCTTCCGCCGTAAATGCACGAAGCTACCACGATGTTATCTCCCGTTTCGCACAGGGTCATCGCGGTTAATAACGTAGCCGACATACCCGAAGCGCAGGCAATGCCGTATGCACCGCCTTCCAGTGCCGCCATTTTCTTTTCCAGCGCCACCAAGGTGGGGTTGGAAAGACGGGAATAAAAATACCCGTCGCTCTTCAAATCAAAGCAATCCGCCATGGCTTGCGTGCTGCCGTAGTAAAAGGTCGTACTCTGGCAAATCTGCGGAATACGGCTCTCGCCCGTTTGCGGCTGATAACCGGCCTGTACGCATAGCGTGTCTAACTGATAATTTTTCTGATTGTCCATAATTCTATCGTCCTTAACTTTTTTCTTTTCGTTTTATTTAGGAATATTCCTTAATGGCGCGTTGCATATCCCGTTTTCTGTCCCGTTCGGCAAGCGCCTGTTTTTTATCGTAAGTGTGTTTGCCCTTGCACAGCGCAATCTCCACTTTGACGAGCGCGTCTTTAAAATACAGCTGCAGGGGAACGAGCGCATAGCCTTTTTCTCTTATTTTTCCTGCAATGCGTGCAATTTCTTTTTTGTGTAAGAGCAGCTTTCTCGGCCGACGGGTATTTTTCACCGAAAAGGCGCTGGATTTTTCATATAGCGCAATGTGCGCATTCTCCAAGGTAACCTGTCCGTTTTTCACCAGGCAAAAGCTGTCGTTTAAATTGACGTTTCCCAGTCGCAACGACTTTACCTCGTTGCCCTCCAACACGATGCCCGCCTCGTATTTATCCTCGATAAAATACTCAAAGGACGCCGCTCGATTTTTTGCAATCATCTTCATATCTTCTATTATAACATATATATTTTGATTTTTGAATACTTTTTTTATAATTTCTTCAATTTATTTTTTCTAAAAATTCAAAGTCAATCTCTCTGTTTCCAAAATCGCAACCGGCAACTTGAATTTTCAGGCTATCGCCCATTCCAAACGCCTGCTTTTTGCCACGCAGTAAAAAGCGTTCTTCCAAAAATTCATACTCGTCCAAAGGCAGAGAGTTGAGCGACACAAACCCTTCCACGGTGTTGTTGAGCTCTACGAACACGCCGTAAGCCGTCACGCCTGAAATCACGCCCTCAAACTCCTCACCGATATGGTTGGACATATACGTAACCTTGTATAAATCGTCCACGTCCCGCTCGGCTTCCACGGCTTTTCTCTCGCACTCGGAGGACTGCACCGCCGCCTCCGAAGCAAACACGGCGTACGTCTTTTTTGCCTCGGCAAGCTCTCCGTCCAACACCATTTTGATGATGCGGTGAATACACAAGTCGGGATAGCGCCGAATGGGGGAGGTGAAATGACAGTAACACTTGGACGAAAGTCCGAAGTGTCCCACGTTCACGCTGTCGTATCTCGCCTTCATCATGGAGCGCAGCATCACTCGGTTTATCACGGAAAACACGGGCATGGTAGCGGTGTTTTTCAATATCCTTTGATATTCCTGCGGGCTTACGTTGGCAGGGTCAAAGGGCGCAGAAACGCCCAAGGAGAGCAAAAATGCCTTCAACTCCTCGGCTTTTTCGGCCTTGGGTTTTTCGTGAATACGGTAGACGAAGGGCGCCTTTTTTTCGGTCATGAAGGCGGCAACCGTTTCGTTGGCAAGCACCATAAACTGCTCAATCATCTCCTGCGATTTCAAGCGCTCGTAATCGGGTATTACAATTTCATTTTGCTCGGTTAAGAGAATTTTTGCCTCTTTTACCGCCAATTCCACCTCGCCGTTTTTTCTTCGCATACTCTTTAAAATATCCGTTAAAGCGTAGGCATTCTTTACAAACTCAATCAAATCGGGGTATTTTTTGCAAGCGGGCTCTTTTCCCAAGGAAATGTCCTCTATTTCCCGATAGGTCGTGCGGTGGGTGGAGCAGATAACCGACTTTGCAATGGTTTGTTCTTTTACGTTGCCCTGCGTATCAATGCGCATAATGCACGAAAGGGTCAACCTGTCCACGCCCTCGTTGAGCGAGCAAATGCCGTTGGAAAGCTCTCTCGGCAGCATGGGCAATACGCGGTCGGGAAAGTATACGCTGGTCGCGCGCTTGAAGGCTTCCTTATCCAAATCACTCTGATAGGGGACGTAGTGCGATACGTCTGCAATATGCACGCCCAAGATATAGTCCTCGCCCGCACGGGTTAGGGAGATGGCGTCGTCAATATCCCTCGTATCCTCGCCGTCGACGGTGATAATCAACTCGTCCCGTAAATCCAAGCGGCCGTTTAAAGCGCTCTTTTCCACGCTTTGCGGTATTTTTTCCGCCTGTTTTTTGACCGAAAGGGGAAATTCTTCCCGCAGTCCGTGTGCACGGATTAAGGACAGCTCCTCCACGAAAAAGTCGTCCGAATCGCCCAAAATTTCAATAATCTCTCCGCCGGGGGCTCTGTCCTTGGGGTAAGAGGTAATGCGCGCCACCGCCTTCATACCGCTGACGGCGCCGAGCGTCTTATTTTTTGGAATGAAGATATCTTGTGTATATTTTTCCTCATCGGGGCGCAAAAAACAGCCCGTTCTGTCCTTATAAAAGATACCCACAATTTCGCGGTAGCCTCGCTCCAAAACATTGATAACCACCACCTCGTCGTCGCTTCTTGCCGTGCGGTGCAGCATTGCCGTAACCTTGTCGCCGTGCAGGGCTCCGTTCAAATGCTTGCGTGGAATAAAGAAATCCTCGGGGTATTTTTCCCTGTCTTGGGGAATTAAAAAGGCAAAGCCCTTCTTGTTGGAGCTGACCGTGCCCACAATGGCGCCCAGCTGCTGGGGCGTGCCGTATCTGTACTGCGCGTCGTGGCAAAGCTTGCCTTCCTCGCAAAGCTCGGTCAATACCTTATGAATTATTTTCTGTTCTCCCTTGGGGATTGAGAGGATGCGGTAAATATCCTTCGAGGTCTTGCCCGAGAGGTTACCGTTATTGAAATTGGCTAAAATTTTATCCTTTAAACTCACTGAATGTTTTAACTCCTGTGCAATATATGTAGAATGATATAAAAAAGGCGGCTTTTACGAGCCGCCTTTCAGATTCATGTAAAAACAGTTACGCCGACGTTTTATAACGCTTACGCAAAGATAATGGGCAAGAGGTAGAAGATGATGGAAAGCACGATAATTGCAACCAAGCAGATAACCGTCCATTTCTTCATTCTTGCTTCAATGGATTTGCCTTTGTTTTTACCGAAAAAGGTTTCGGAAGAACCCGTAATTGCATTGATACCGTCCGAGTTGCTCGGTTGCATCAAAATAAAGATGATGGCAACAACCGCCAAGAGAACGGTGACGATGAGCATCACAATGCTGATAGCGAGAAATTGAGCGTAAAAATCGCTGAGAGCGAGTAAATTCATTAAATTCATAACCTGTTAATTCCTTTTTTGTTTTTGTTCAATCCAAATAATTTTTCGGGCTTTTCGCCCTCACACTCTCTCAATTATAGCACACTCTTTGCAAATTGACAACTTTTTTTATGCCTTATTCTTAATATTTTGCAAAAAGTTTGTGCTTTATACTTGATTTTAGCCGATAATCAAATTGACCAAACGGTTGGGTACGATGATGCATTTTTTCACGCTCTTACCCTGCAAGAGGGGTGCAATTTCTTGGTTTTGGCAAACCGCTGCCTGAATTTCTTCCTGCGAAAGTCCGCTGCCAATCATCATCTTGCACTTAATCTTGCTGTTTACCTGTACGGCGTATTCGATTTCGTCCTTGACGAGCGCCTTTTCGTCGTATACGGGATAGCTCTCGTTGAAAATGCTGAAATTATCCGTGTGTCCCAGCTTTTCCCACAACTCTTCGGAGAATGCGGGTGCGGCGGGCGCCAATAATTTAATCAAATCTTCCACAACGCTTCTCAAAAGCCCTTCGTCCTTATCCTGCAAGCCGTCGTACTTATAAATAGCGTTGGTCAACTCCATCAGACGTGCGATAGAGGTGTTGAAGGAGAATTCCTCAAAATCTCTCGTAATCTGCTTAATGGCGTAATGGCGTGCGTAGTTGAGTTCTTTTTCCTCACTTCCGTTTTTGGTAATGTTCTTGGGCATGGTGGCTGCTTTTTCGGCAATTCTTTCAATTCTGTCCATGAATTTTGCTACCGAACGGATACCGTCGTCGCTCCAGGGACCGCCCTCGGTATACGAGAACGCAAACATCAAATACAGTCTAAACGTATCCGCGCCGTACTTTTCAACGTACTCGTCGGGGGAGATGACGTTGCCCTTGGATTTGGACATTCTCGCGCCGTCCGTGCCCAGAATAACCCCTTGGTGTACCAAGCGTTTGAAGGGCTCGTCAAAGTTCAAGTATCCCATATCACGGAGCGCCTTGGTCAAAAATCTTGCGTATAAAAGGTGCATACAAGCGTGCTCGGCACCGCCGACGTAGGTATCTACGGGCAACATTTTATTGATGTATTCGCTGTCAAACGGCTTTTCTTGATTTTTTGCATCGGGATAGCGCAAATAATATCAGCTCGAGCATACGAAGGTGTCCAACGTATCAGGGTCTCTCGTTGCGTCGCCGCCGCACTTGGGGCACTTGCAATTCATAAAGCCTTCGTGCGAAGCGAGGGGGGATTTTCCGCTCGGTCTGAATTCCACGTCGTAGGGCAGCTCTACGGGCAAATCCTGCTCGGGCACGCCCACGGCGCCGCACTTGGGACAGTGAATGACGGGAATGGGTGCGCCCCAATAGCGCTGACGGGATACCGACCAGTCGCGCAGACGGTAATTGGTCTTTTTGCTGCCCTTGCCGATTTCTGTTAAATACTGCGCAATGGCTTCTCTGGCTTCTTCGCCGAACAGTCCGTCGAACTTTCCGCTGTTGATGAGCACGCCGTTTTCCACGAAGGGGAGTACCGTTTCACCTTTTTTGGCGGCGATGACCTGCGTTACGGGCAGGTTATACTTTTGCGCAAACTCAAAATCTCTCTCGTCGTGTGCGGAAACGGCCATAACGGCGCCCGTACCGTAGGAGTAGAGCACGTAATCGGCGGTATAAATGGGAATTTTCTTTCCGTTTACGGGATTGATGGCATAGCTTCCCGTGAATACGCCCGTCTTTTCTCTCGTGGAGGAAAGTCTGTCAATGTCGTTTGCCTTGGCGGCATATTCGATATAGGCGTTGACCGCTTGCTCGTTTTCGGGCGTGGTAAGCTTCTTCAAGAGGGGATGCTCGGGCGCCAGCACGACGTAGTTGACGCCGAATACTGTATCGCAACGGGTGGTGAATACGCGAATTTCTTCGCCTTCAGGGCTGTCCACGTTGAAGATAATCTCACAGCCGGTGGATTTGCCAATCCAGTTGCGTTGCATCTGTTTGGTCTTTTCGGGCCAGTCGATGGTATCCAAGCCGCTCAAAAGCTCTTCGGCATAATCGGTAATCTTAAAGAACCACTGCGTCATATCCTTACGCAAAACGGTGGTCTTACAGCGTTCGCAAACGCCGTTCACTACCTGTTCGTTTGCAAGCACCGTTTCGCAGGAAGGGCACCAGTTGACGAGCGCTTCCTTGCGGTACGCCAAGCCCTTTTTATAGAGCTGTAAAAACATCCATTGCGTCCATCTGTAATAATCGGGCTCGCAAGTCTTTATCTCTGCCGACCAATCGAAGGAAGCACCCATGGCTTGCAGGGTCTGCTCCATGTTGGCGATGTTTGCCTCGGTGGAGTCCTTGGGGTGAATACCCGTTTTGATTGCGTAGTTTTCTGCAGGCAAGCCGAAGGCGTCAAAGCCCATGGGCTGGAACACCGCGCAGCCCTGCATCTTTTTAAAGCGTGCGTAGGAGTCGGTGGGGGCGTAGTTATACCAATGCCCTAAGTGTAATTTTGCCGCAGAGGGGTAGGAGAACATCTCCAAAACGTAGTGTTTTTTGTCTGCGTTCTTTTTGTCAAAGTTGTGAAAGCCTGCTTGCTCCCACTTATCGTGCCATTTTTTTTCTACGGATTTCATATCCATAACCGTAATTGCCTCCCGAAAATAATCAGTAAAAAAACTTTGTTTTTTATAATATCCAAATTATTTTACTACTTTTTTTTGTATTCGTCAACTCTTTTGGTAAACTTATAAAAGAGATAAATAATTCCCCTGCCTCGGCATACAATAATACCGTGGAAAAAATTCTTATCTCCGACGCAGGGGAAAACAACGCCCGTATTGCCTATATCTACAACGCCCTATGCTCGCACACCCCCGTTCGCACCGTCCGTCCCACCATATACGTCGGTCAAACCCGTTCGGCAATTTTTGCCGACGAGGCGCTGCTCACACCCGCCTTTATTCATACCTTTTGCAAGCTGTTGATTGAAAGCATTGCAATCGGCGCAAAGTACGCCTATCTCTCCGCCCGTCTGCCGCTTGATAATCTTTCCAAGGCAGAACGTCAAATTTTTCTCTGCGCGCTCATTGCCGCCGACCTTTCAGAGGAAAAAAAGTATATACGCTCCAAGCTGTCTTTTGAAAATTGCCGTGCATTGGACGGCTTTTTCAGTTTTCGCTTACACGCTTTAAAACAAAAATGGAATAAAACTCTCTCCTATATCCCACCCGATTTTTCGCCCTTGGAGTGCGACCGCTTTTTACACTACTTTATTAGCGGGAATTCGGGCATGGTATACGTCAATGACGGCTTGGTGTATGACAGTGAATACCGTATTTGCCGTCGGGGACAGCTGGTGGGAGAGGCGCTTTTATGCCCTCAAACCGAAATTCTGCTTTCGGGCGCAAAAGAGGTAAATATTTCTCAGTCCATATCAAAAGAATTAGAAAATTTTCTACGTAAATATTACGCAGAACATACAGTTTTTTATAAAAAATAAAGTGTGAAAAATAGTTTTCACACTTTTTTGTTTAAATTTTAACAAAACTATTGAATTTAACAAAACGCTGTGGTATAATTAAAATATACGATTATAGTATGCGGTTCAATGACCGTGGGATATAATAGTATTTAATAGGATTAAGTTTGTCAATTCTATAATTTATTACTGCGCTAAAAGAAGGGCCTAAAACCAATAGTGCTTTAAAATAGGAGTGAGCAAAATGATAAAGCTAAACGACGTCACCAAACAGTATATTGGCAAAAAGAACAAAGTTTTTGTCAATGCATTGAACGGTATAAATCTTACATTTCCCGACAAAGGAATTAATTTTATTTTGGGAAAAAGCGGTTGTGGAAAGACAACTCTTTTGAATATCCTTGCAGGGATAGATACGTGTACCGACGGTTCAATTTTTTATGCGGGAAAATCTCTCAACAGTTTTAAAGAGGAAAATTTTGAACAATACAGAAATGAGATCATCGGTTCTATTTATCAAGAATATCATTTAATTCCCTATTATAGCGTCGGCGAAAACGTAAAATTAGTATTGGACATGAAGCAGGACGGTAAAACAGAGGAAGAAAAGATTGCACTTGTCAACGAATATCTCAAGAAGGTAGATTTGGTAGATGAACGGGGCGCAACGTTATATAATCGTTCGATATCCGAACTATCTGGTGGGCAAAAACAGCGTGTTGCTATTGCACGCGCCATTATAAAACAACCTAAAGTTATTTTAGCGGACGAGCCGACGGGTGCTTTGGATTATCAAACGGGTAAAGATATTTTTCATCTGTTAAAAGAAATATCCTCGCAATGTTTGGTGATTGTCGTTACGCACGACGAGGAGTTCGCTCACGCTTACGGTGACAGAGTCATTCGTATGCAGGACGGGAAAATTATTGACGACCAAGTAAAAACGCAAGTTTATGTAAAAGAAGAAATTAAAGACGTAAGCGCTTGTTCTGCAGGAGAGTTATCTTTTAAACATTGTTTAAAGATGGGCACTGTTGCTTTAACAAAAAAACGGTTACGCCTTACGTTATCTTTAATGTGTTCTATTCTCGCATTACTTTTATTGGGCGTGGCGACGATAAACATTTCTTTGGATACGACTTCTGCCTATCTGCAATCGGCGTACGATAAAAATACTTCTTACGTTATCTTCAATTGGAACTACGAATTTATTGAAGAATCCAATCCAAACAACGAACACGTAGAGGAATGGTGTTCCGTACAAGAAATAATGGAGTCAAAGGTAAACATTTGGAAAGACTACGGTGCACGTCCCATTTATCCCTCTGAAATTTACAGTGCTCCAACCTATCCATTATCATATTCTGAAATGGTTGTAGATATGTCAGCAGATGATGGTAGCCCCAATTATTGTTTGGAAACGGTTCAAGACAGTCATGGGATGATAGAGATAGACGAGTCGTTAAATTTACAGGCAGACGAAAGGTTTATCAACAAAGCTCTGTGTCGCTATCCCACAAGGGTCAATGAAGTAGCGATTTCCGATATTAAGGCAGACATATATATAAAATACGGTTTTATTGATGCGGATGGAATAAGCCATAATATTTACAAGCCTGATGATTTAATTGGGCTTAAGATAAGCGATAATTACACCATTTGTGGCGTTTTTTCTACACCCGACAGCGAGCTTTTGAGAAATAATCCGTATAGTAATGAAACCTATGAAAGCGAATGTGCTATAAGATGTGTAAATAACTCTATTTTAAATTATTGGTATGTTTGTCCCAACTTCTTTGAACTGAAAGGTGGAAAAAATCCGACTGGCTTTTTATTGCCTTTAGAGAAAGGATACTTTTCAGATATAAACTTCTTTAAAAAATTGGATTTTCAAGAGGGCGATTATCGTTTTTATCCTGAGCTATTGTCTATATATGGTTTTCGAGTAAACGTATGGCAAAGCTTTATAGAAGAATATAACTCTCTTGTGATTGGATTAAGTATTGCATTTACGGTATTTTCCATACTTTTGACTTTTAATTACTTAGTAGGAAGCATTGGCGACAGAAAGAGGGAGTTCGGTATTTTATTGAGTTTAGGGGCAAGCAAAAGGAGTATAAGAAATGTCTTTTTAACGGAATGTATTATAACCGCGATAATAGAATTTCTTGTTGCATATTGTTCGCTTTGGATAATTTGTCTTGCTTTAAATTTGGCAATATTTAAAATGCCGTACTTTTTGGTTGGATGGTTTTCCGGGTTGATTATATTATTCTGCAGTATTTTCGTTACGTTTATAGCTACGCTCTTTTCTCTTCAATCCATCAATAGTTTAACACCTAAAAATATTATTGCTGTAGCCGATAAATAAATTTATATAATTTATTTGCAAGAAGCCGTTTGAATAAACCAAACGGCTTCTTTGCGTTTATTCTAGCCGTTGGAAAGCAAAATGTAGATATATTAAAAAGGTTTTAAAGATTTTTAAAAAACAGTTGACAATAGGCTATTGGGGTGGTACAATAATAGTACTTAAAGACAAGTAGCCCAAACTCCCGTCAAAGAGAGCCGCAGGCGGTGAAATTGCGGTATGGGGGAATGACAAGCGAAACCGCTTTATTTTATCAACCGAATGTAAAAGTGGCGCAAAACACAATAAAATTTTGCGCAATTAAGGTGGAACCACGCTCGAAAAATCAAGCGTCCTTAAACAGCCGTTATCAAGCGGTCGTTTAAGGATTTTTTATTTTTATTATTCAATATTTATAAGGAGACAGCATTATGAATATCAGTTTGAAAAACGGCGACGCATTGACGTTGACCGAAAACGCTACCTGCGCCTTGGCTGCAGCTGCCATCTCGGCAGGGCTTGCCAGAAACGCCGTGGCAGCAAAAATAAACGGTGAGGTCGTCGATTTATCCACCGAGCTCAAAGAGGGGGATTCTCTGGAAATTCTCACCCTCAAGGAAGCAGAGGGGCTTGCAGTTTACCGCCATACCTGCGCACACGTTTTGGCGCAGGCGATTAAGACCATTTATCCCACCTGTAAGCTCGCCATCGGCCCGACCATTGAAAACGGTTTTTATTACGATATCGACTTCGTAACCCCCATTTCTCAGGACGATTTGGCAAAAATCGAGGCTGAAATGGCAAAAATTATCAAGAGCGATTTTGCACTCGAACGCTTCACGCTGCCCAGAAAGGACGCCTTGGCGCTGATGTCCAAATACGAGGAAAAGTATAAAGTAGAGCTCATTCAGGATTTACCCGAGGATTCGGTTATTTCCTTCTATAAGCAGGGCGGCTTCGTGGATTTGTGCCGCGGCCCGCACTTGCCCTCTACGGGAAAAATCAAGGCGTTCAAGCTCACTTCCATTGCAGGCGCTTATTGGCGTGGCAGCGAAAAGAACAAAATGCTTACCCGTATTTACGGCACGGCGTTCCCCAAAAAAGCCGACATGGACGCATATTTCACCATGCTCGAGGAAGCCAAAAAGCGCGACCACTTAAAGCTCGGCAAGGAGTTAAAGCTGTTCGCCTTCATGAACGAGGGCAGAGGCTTCCCGTTCTTCCTGCCCAACGGCATGATTTTAAAGAACACCTTAATCGACTATTGGCGTCAAATCCATACGAGAGAGGGCTACGTTGAAATTACCTCGCCCATCATTTTAACCCGCAACCTGTGGGAAACCTCGGGGCATTGGGACCACTATAAGGACAATATGTATACCACAAAAATCGACGACGAGGATTGCGCAATCAAGCCCATAAACTGTCCCGGCGGTATGTTGGTGTATAAATTGGAGCCCAAGAGTTATAAGGATTTACCCCTGCGCATGGGCGAGCTCGGCCTGGTTCACCGCCATGAAAAATCCGGTCAGCTCCACGGCTTGATGCGTGTGCGTTGCTTCACGCAGGATGACGCGCACATCTTTATGACTCCCGACCAAATCCGTTCGGAAATCAAAGCAGTTGTCAGAATTATCGACGAGGTGTACAGCTTATTCGGCTTTAAATATCACGTTGAGCTGTCCACTCGTCCCGAAAACAGCATTGGCAGCGACGAGGATTGGAACAACGCCACCGAGGCGCTCCGTGACGCTTTGAACGACTTGGGTTTGAACTACGTCGTCAACGAGGGCGACGGTGCGTTCTACGGTCCCAAAATCGACTTCCATTTGCAGGACTCTATCGGCAGAACCTGGCAGTGCGGCACCATTCAGCTCGACTTCCAGTTCCCTCAACGCTTTGAGGCAGAGTATATCGGCGAGGACGGCGAGAAGCATCGTCCTATT
>JAFVZP010000006.1 GCA_017508105.1 Clostridia bacterium | reverse complement strand
TGTAAATTCAACGTTATACCGAGGTCGGCTTTTTTGGTGTTCACCGTTGCGCCGTTGCAGTTGTTTATAATGCTATTGGCGATACCCATGACCGTGTTGATGGGCAAACAGTTGCCCATGCCCTGCGCGCCGTTTTCATTATAGCCGGCAAATAAAATTCCGATAAGCTCGCCCTTTTGATTGTACATACCGCCGCCCGAATTGCCGTGGTTTGACGCAGCGTCCGTACGAATGGAATCCAAGGTTAATACACTTGTTCCGTCGGCAAAGAGAACATCAATGCGTTCCCGTTCAACGGAAATAACGCCCGTGGTTGCAGCGATGCCGTCGCCCAGGGCGTTGCCCACGAGGTAGGTGGGTTCGCCCACGAGTATGTTGTCCGAATTGCCGATGGGAGCGGCTTGCGCCACGCTGTTTTTGAGAATTTGACTGTTCTCCACCTTCAATACGGCCAAGTCGTTTTCTTTGGAATACCCGACCACGGTAAAGGGAATAGCGTATTGCTCTTCATACTTTTCATACCCCATGCCGTAGAGATAGAGGTTGCGGGTGGGCGGTGTGGAAGTGGGCGTGTAGGTGATGCCGTTTTGCACGAACGCGCCGTCATATATGACGTGGGCGTTGGTGAGAATATAGGCATCGCCCTGCTCCTTATCCAGGGAGATAATTACGCCGCTGCCGTAAAATACCATTTTATTGGTTGTTGTTGGCCCAAACGAGCCCGTGCGATGGGAATATTCGACGATCAGTTGAATGCTGACCGCATTTTTAAGCGAGTCGTTGACGGTTGCCGAGCTGATGCCGCCTTGACCGTCCGCACCGTCCTCGCCCTTCTCGCCTTTTTCGCCTTTTTCGCCGTCGCTACCCGTCACCTTGCCGAGATTTTCAGAGCTGCCGCCGGGATAGAGAGCGACAAGCTCGCCGTTTTCATTGACGCTGAAGGTGGGCAGTTGGGCTTGCGGAGCGCAAGAGCAGAGAAAAATTCCGCCGAGCGCAAACAAGCACGCCGCAATTAAAGACATAACTAATTTTTTTTGACCTTTCATGGCATTTGACCTCATTATTTAAAAAAGAATCCCCTTTCCCCGGCTATTTGACAAAAAAGGATAAAATCGGGGAATACAGGTGAATTTTTAAACAAAATTTTTTGTATTATATCATGAGGAACGCCAATTTGTCAATAGTAAAAAAATCGGCGGGATATTTTATGCAAAACGCAAGGCAAGGGCAATATGGTTGACAATAAAAAGACGAATATGCTATAATTATAAAATAATTTATATTTTATTTCGTTTACGAGGTGATTTTATGGGAATGACAATGTCGCAAAAAATTCTTGCGGCGCACGCAGGACTGGATAGCGTGAAGGCAGGCCAGCTGATCAATGCAAAATTGGATATGGTGCTTGCCAACGATATTACCGCACCCGTTGCCATTAAAGAATTTAGAAAGGCAGGCGCAACTTGCGTTGCCTGCCACGATAAGATTGCGTTGGTAATGGACCACTTTACCCCCAATAAGGACATTAAGGCCGCAATGCAATGCAAGATTGTGCGTGAGTTTGCCGACGAACAGAAGGTGGATAATTTCTTCGACGTAGGCAAAATGGGCATCGAGCACGCGCTCCTGCCCGAACAGGGCTTGGTTGGCGCAGGCGATTTGGTCATCGGCGCCGATTCGCACACCTGTACCTACGGCGCCTTGGGCGCATTCTCCACGGGCGTGGGCAGTACGGACATGGCGGCGGGCATGATGACGCAGACGGCATGGTTCAAGGTGCCTGCGGCAATTTCCTTCGTGCTGAAAAATAAGCCCGCAAAGTACGTTACGGGCAAGGATTTAATTTTGCACATCATCGGAAAAATCGGCGTGGACGGCGCTTTGTACCGTTCGATGGAGTTCTCGGGCGAGGGCGTAAAATACCTCTCCATGGACGATCGCTTTACCGTGTGCAACATGGCGATTGAGGCGGGTGCCAAAAACGGCATCTTCCCCGTGGACGATATTACCCGTGAATATATGAAGGACCGCTTCCAACGCACCCCCGTTGAATATACCGCCGACGAGGACGCCGTATACGAAAAGGTCATTGAAATTGATTTGAGCGAGTTAAAGCCCACGGTATCCTTCCCCCACCTGCCTGAAAACACCAAGACGCAGGAAGAATGGGACGACAGAAAGATTGACCAGGTGGTCATCGGCTCGTGTACCAACGGACATATCTCCGACTTGCGTCAGGCAGCCGAGGTTCTGAAGGGCAGAAAGGTGGCAAAGCATATGCGTTGCATCATCATTCCCGCCACGCAAACCATCTATTTGCAGGCCATACACGAGGGCTTGGTGGATATTTTCGTGGAGGCTGGTGCCATCGTTTCCACGCCCACCTGCGGTCCCTGCCTCGGCGGACACATGGGCATCTTGGCTGAGAACGAACGCTGTGTTTCCACAACCAACAGAAACTTCGTTGGACGCATGGGACACATTACCAGTGAAATTTACCTCGCTTCCCCCTACGTGGCGGCGGCGAGCGCGGTGGCGGGTAAAATTGCTACCCCCGATATGCTGTAAGCAAAAGGAGAGAAAAGCATGAAAGTACAAGGTACGGTTTTTAAATACGGCAACGACGTGGATACCGACGTCATTATTCCCGCAAGATATTTGAATACGACGTCTGAGCAAGAGCTGGCTTCGCACTGCATGGAGGACATCGACAAAGACTTCGTGAAGAACGTGAAGTCGGGCGATATTATGGTGGCTTGCGACAATTTCGGCTGCGGCTCGTCCAGAGAGCACGCACCCATCGCCATCAAGGCAAGCGGTATTTCCCTCGTCATCGCCAATTCCTTTGCGAGAATTTTTTACCGCAATTCCATCAACATCGGCTTGCCCATTTTGGAATGCCCCCAGGCCGTGGAAAACATCTCCGCAGGCGATATCGTTTCCTGCGATTTGAGCAAAGGCGTTATCGTCAATCAAACGACGGGCAAGTCCTTCCAGGCCGAACCCTTCCCCCCCTTCATTCAGGAGATTATCGACGACGGCGGCTTGATGAAGCACATTGAAAAGAGCTTGAAACAATAAGGAGTATTATTCGGTTATGAAAAAACATATCGTAGTATTGGCAGGCGACGGCATTGGTCCCGAAATTACCGACGCCGCCGTGGACGCGCTCAAAAAGGTAGCCGACCTTTTTAACCATGAATTTGAATTTGAAAACTGCCTGATGGGCGCTTGCGCCATTCACGCAACGGGCGAGCCCTTGCCCCAGGAAACCATCGACAAGTGCCTTGCTTCGGACTCCGTTCTGCTCGGCGCCGTCGGCGTGAAGGTGGACGACCCGTTCATCAACTCTCTGCCCGGACATAAGCGCCCCGAAGCGGGCTTGTTGGGCATTCGCAAGGCGATGGGGTTATACTCCAACATCCGCCCTGCAAGACTGTTCCCCGCGCTCTCGCACGCTTCCCCTCTGCGCCGTGACATTGCCGAAAAGGGCATGGATATCGTCATCGTCAGAGAGCTCATCGGCGGCATTTACTTCGGTAAGCGCGGCGGCGGTGTGGACGCGGAATACGGCGAATACGCCTGGGATACCGAGCAGTATTCGGTAAAAGAGGTTACCCGTATTGCAAAAATCGCCTTTGAAATGGCGAAAGGCAGAAGAAAGAAGGTCACCTCCATCGACAAGGCAAACGTGCTCGACTCCTCCAGACTTTGGAGAAAGACCGTGCACGAGGTGGCCAAGGACTATCCCGACGTAGAGCTGGTGGATATGCTGGTGGACAACGCTGCGCAACAGCTGGTAAAGGACCCTTCGCAGTTTGACGTCATCGTAACGAGCAATATTTTCGGCGATATTTTATCCGACGAAGCGGCGATGATTACCGGCTCCATCGGTATGCTCTCCTCTTCCTCTTTGGGCGATACCAAGTGCGGTTTGTACGAGCCCATTCACGGCTCTGCACCCGACATTGCGGGCATGGATATTGCCAACCCCATTGCAACGGTATTGGCGGGCGCTATGATGCTGCGGGATTCCTTCGGTATGGACGAGGAAGCCAAGGCCATTGAGCGCGCGGTGGATAAAGTTTTGGATATGGGCTACCGCACCCCCGATATTATGAGCGAGGGTATGAAAAAAATCAAGGGCAGCGAAATGCGCCGTTTGATTGTGGAGAACATCGAACGGGCGTAAGGGCTTGACCATCATGAGTATTGCAGACAACGTACGGGAGCTGTTAGAGCAAATATCCTCGGGCAACGCCTACGGGGAGAAGGTAACCTTGGTTGCCGCCACCAAAATGCAGACGCCAGAGGATATCAACCGCGCCATTGAGGCGGGTATTGCCGATATCGGCGAAAACAAAGTGCAGGAGTTTAAGGATAAATACGACCTCGTAAAGGGCGCAAACCGACACTTTATCGGGCATTTGCAGACCAATAAGGTAAAATATTTAATTGGAAAGACCTATCTCTACCACTCCTGCGACAGAATGGAGCTGGCGGAGGAAATTTCCAAGCGCTCGCAAAAATGCGGCGTGGTTTCGGACGTGTTGGTGCAAATCAATATCGGCTGCGAGCTGTCCAAGGGCGGGTTTTCCTACGAGGACGGGTTTTCGGCGTATGAGCGCATAAAAGCCCTGCCCCATGTCCGCGTTAAAGGCTTTATGGCGATGTTGCCATTCGAGGGCGAGGACGACTATCTTTTGTCCCTCGTGAAGAAGATGCGAGCGCTGTACGATGCGGTACGTTTACAGGATAAAGAAGTTGAATATCTGTCCATGGGTATGAGCGGAGATTATAAGCTTTGCCTGCAGGGCGGAAGCAATATGATTCGCATCGGTACGACCATTTTCGGCGAGAGGGATTATACCGTATAATAAAAATAACCAAAGGCAAGGAGGCTTCACCATGCATATGACCAATCAGGAAATTTTGGACTATACACTCAAACAGTCGGCGCTGTTCCGTAAAAAGGACGATACCGACCCTGCATTGTACGATAAATATAACGTAAAGCGAGGCTTGCGCGACAAGAGCGGCAGCGGCGTAGTAGCCGGCTTGACGCATATTTCCGAAATCAACGCTTTCCGCATGGAAAACGGGGAAAAACTCCCCTGCCCCGGCGAGCTCTTTTACCGTGGCATTGACGTAAAAACCTTAATTCACGGGTTTTTGGCGGACAATCGCTTTGGCTTTGAGGAAACGGCGTACCTCTTGCTCTTCGGCAATCTTCCTTCCCAAACCGAATTGCAGGAATTTGAGAGCGTTTTAAACGAATGCCGCGCCTTGCCGCTCAATTTTACCCGTGACGTCATTATGAAGGCGCCACCCGAGGACATTATGAGCTCGCTGACCAAGAGCGTGCTGTCCTTGGCGTATTACGATAAAAATTTAAACGACTTATCCCTGCCCAACGTATTGAAACAGTGCTTGAAGCTGATCAGCGTGTTCCCCATGCTCGCCGTTTACGGCTATAACGCCTATAACCATTACAGCCAAGGCGAGAGCCTGATTATCCACAACCCCGATAAAAAGCTTTCGACGGCGGAAAATATTTTGAGAATGTTGCGCCCGGATAGAAAATACACCCCCTTGGAAGCCCAGGTGCTGGACGCCGCTTTGATTTTACACATGGAACACGGCGGCGGCAACAACTCGGCGTTCACGGCAAGAGTGGTGACTTCCTCGGGCTCGGATACCTATTCGGTCATGGCGGCGGCTTTATGCTCCTTAAAGGGGCCCAAGCACGGCGGTGCCAATATCCGTGTGGCGCAGATGATGCGCGACATTAAAAAACACGTTAAAAATACCGACGACGAGCAAGAGTTAGAGGCGTATTTGGCTAAAATTTTAGAAAAACAGGCCTTTGATAAAACCGGCTTAATTTATGGCATGGGTCATGCCGTTTATTCACTTTCCGACCCTCGCGCCGAGGTATTCCAGGGCTTTGTGGAAAAGCTCGCAAGCGAAAAGGGACGCGAAAAGGAATACAGACTGTATAACTCCGTAGAGCGCTTAGCGAAAAAGCTGATTGCCGAAAAACGCCGTATTTATAAGGGCGTGAGCGCAAACGTGGACTTCTATTCGGGTTTCGTATACAGCATGCTCAACATTCCCGACGAGCTGTTTACCCCCATCTTTGCCATGGCGAGAGTGGTGGGTTGGAGTGCGCACCGTTTGGAAGAATTGGTAAATGCGGATAAAATTATTCGCCCTGCTTATATCGCCATCGGCGACAGACAGACCTATCAGCCTTTAAACCAAAGAAAATAATACGCTATATTGATACAAAACGCCCGCGGCACGGTAGCCGCGGGCGTTTTTTCATTCTTAAAATCATTTATAAATCAAAGGCGATTGCCGTAATATCGTCGTCAAACACGCCGCAGAAGGACTGCAAGACCGTTTGTAAGCGCTGTATAAATTCCTGCGCCGACGCCGATTGCAAGAGAATATGCTCCACACGCTCGATGCCGAACTGTTCCCCTGCCCCGTTGCGACTTTCGGTAACGCCGTCGGTCAACAGCACCAAAATATCCCCCGTGCGGTAATAGAGCTTTTTGTCCTCATAGGAAAAACTTTCAAACCAGTTGGAAACGGGCGGAGCGGACATCTCTATTTCCCCTACGTCGTTGCCGCTCTTCAATAAAATGGGCGCGTTGTGCCCTGCAATGGAGTAGTGGATACATTTATCCACGCCGTCGATACGCACCGCCGCCAGGGTAATGTATGCCTTTTCGTCTTGGTTTAATTCCTGGAATTTTTGGTTTAAACGGGTGATTGCCTTGGCGGGAGAAGGCTCGCTTCTGTCGAACCCCGCTTTGACAAAGGAGGATAGCATGCCCGCGGCGATGCCCTTGCCCGATACGTCGGCAAGCATACCGAAGGTGTTTTTTCTGCCGTTTGAAGTTACCTCGTATACGTCGGGTAAATCGCCGCCGATTTCACGGCAGGGAATGTACATATACGAATAAGGCACGCCACCCGCTTCCTTGCCTACGGGCAACAGGCGCTGCTGCATTTTGTGCGCGCTGCTCAGTTCTTTTGCAAGCTCGCGTTCAAACACGCTTTCCACCAAGCCCAGACAGCGCTTTTTATCCAAAGGCAGAACGTGCATACGCAGGGAGACCCGATGCAGCTCCTGCTCGGCATATAAGGAAAGACTGACGTTCCCCGACTGCGCGCGGTTTTCTTTGAGTACGCCCTGCGCCAAGGCTTTGAGGCGATAGACGTTTTGCGGCAGACAAAAGGTCTTTTTCAGCCGACGTTTGTTTTCGGAAGAAAAATACCCTGCAAAGGCGGCGTTGACAAAGCGCACCTTGCCCTTTTTATCAAAGACGATGACCGCCGTGGGAAGGGTATGTAATATTTTTTTGTAGAGTGAGAAAAACCCAAAGATCATAGTTTTAGAATTTCTTTGCTCCGTTTTTTATTTTTTCTCCGTCTTTTATCTGTAAATATTTAATCCGTGCATAATTTTGGCGTCCAGCACGCGATAGCCCTCGTATAACTCGCCGTCCATTTGCACGGTACGTTCAACGTCGGGCAGAATTTCGGCTTGCTCGCAGAGAAAATGCTGCGTATCCGGGAAGGACAGAATTTTTCCTCTCAGGAGCGCAATAAACGCACGGACGATGCCGAAAAATCCCAATTTCTTGACCAGTACCACCTCTAACTTTCCGTCGTCTGCCTTTGCCGAGGGGCAAATGCGAATGCCGCCGCCAAACTGCGAGCCGTTGCATATCGCAACGAACAACGCGTTTTCGTTGTAGACCTTACCGTTGACAGACAGGCGAATTTGATACCCCTTAAAGGTAAACATTGAGGAGAGCAGACTCCAAAGATACTTGATTTTTCCCTTCATTTTGCCACGGGAAACACGTTCCAAAACGTCTACGTCCATGCCCATGCCCCCGACGTTGAGGCAACGCTTGCCCGAAAAATCGATATAATCGGTGGGTTGGGTCTGTCCGTTCAATACTTTGGTAATGACCTCGTCAGGATCGTTGGGGATATGCACGCCCGTGCAAAAATCGTTGCCCGTGCCGGCAGGCAGAAGGGCAAGCCGCACCGCTTGGGGATTGACGATGCCGTTCAACACCTCGTGTAAGGTGCCGTCCCCACCAATGACGATAATTTCCTCGGCAAATTGACTGATTTGTTCTGCCAAAAGCATGGCGTGCCCCCTGCCGAGCGTTTGGTGCACCTCGTATTCCCGATTTTCTTGCTCTAAACGCTGACAGACTTTGTCTAACACGGTTTTGGATTTACCGCTTTGTGCCATGGGGTTGAAAATGATATGATACTTCATATTTTCTCCTTATCGTATGGGCAATGGTAGCACTCCCAGTACAGTATACAACATTTTTTCAGCATTTGCAATTTATTTTTGAATTTGCTATACTATATTTGAAAAAATTTTATAAAAGGTGCAAACGCATGCCCCTTTTATATGATATACTGATAGAAAAAAGGAGCTCATTTATTATGATAGAAATTTTATTGACGGTCAATATCGCCCTCTCCTCGCTCTGTCTGTTGGCGGCGGGGGCGTTGGTATTACGCTCAAAGCAACACTCCAACGGGCAGGGCATGAGCGACAATCAAGCCAAAATATTGGAAGAAAAGATGGATAAGCTGGGCAGCGTTGCCGACTATACCAACCGACGGGTGAACGAGCTCAACGACCGAACCGAATACCGCCTGAACCTTATACAGCAACGGCTGAGCGAGGACATTCAATTTATATCTCAGTCCAACGCGCAAAATTTAGAGAGCATCCGCCGCACGGTGGACGAGAAGCTGTCCGCCGCCTTGGAGGGCAAGCTGTCCGAGAGCTATTCGCTCATTCACGAACGCTTGGAAGCGGTTTACAAGGGCTTGGGCGAGGTAAAGGGCTTGGCGGCGAGCGTGGGCGATATTAAAAAAGTATTCTCCAACGTCAAGCTCCGCGGCACTTGGGGTGAAACGCAGTTGAACGCGCTGCTTGAACAGATGCTCTCGCTCGAACAGTACGCCATGAACGTAAAACTCAATCCCCTCTCGGGCGCATTGGTGGATTTTGCGGTAAAAATTCCGTCCAAGGACGAACAGATCGTATGGCTGCCCATCGACAGCAAGTTCCCCATCGAGGAGTATCAGCGGTTGATTGACGCTTCCAATGCGTGCGACAGGCAGGCCGAAGAACGGGCGCTGAAAAATTTGGAGAAAGCGGTTAAAATTCAGGCGGAGTCCATTGCCGAAAAGTACATTCAGCCGCCCATGACCACGGATTTTGCCGTGATGTATCTGCCCTTGGAGGGGCTGTACGCCGAGCTGTTGAAAATGCCTACGCTCTCCGACTTTTTATACCGAAAGCGCATTATGGCGTGCGGACCGACCAATTTGGGCGGATTATTGACTACCGTGCAGACGGGCTTTAAGACGGCGATGATTGAAAAACGCTCGAGCGAGCTTTGGCAGCTGTTGACGGGGTTCAAGTACGAATTTTCAAAGTTTGCGGACATTTTGCAAAGGACCCAGAGAAAATTGCAGGAGGCGCAGGACTCCATTGATTCCGCCGCAAAGAAAACCCGAACCATTACCAGAAAGCTGCACGCCGTGGACGGTGGACTGGAAGGCGGCATGGAGGGAGATTTTCCCTTTATTGCGGGCGAGGAAGAGTAAAAAGCACTTGCTTTTTTACAAAAAAGGCGGTATACTGTGAGGTATGATGAAAATAAGCAAATTACAAACAGAAATTTCCTTTCCCTCCTTAGACGCCTTTGTCATGCAGGATACGCCCGTGCAGGGCGCAAAAATCGGCAAGGCGGACAACGCGCTGTTGATTCAAAGCTCCAAACGGTATAAATTATTTACCGAAGGGCGTGATTTGGTTAAAGTTGTGGAAGGCGAGGGCTTTTTCAAGTGGAAACGGGGCGAAACCAAATTTTGCGCCCAAGACGTGTTTGAAGTGTGTGAAACCGGAGAATACGAATTAAACGGCAAGGGCGTGTATATCGTCATCAGAGGCTGAATACATATGCGCCCGAGCGCATACGCATAAAAAACAGCCCTTTTTAAGAATAATTTACATTGACAGCAATGAAATTATAAAAAAAATATAAAAACTGGCTATTTATTTTTAAAAAGGTACTTGACAGAATATAAATTATGGTGTAAAATTTAATATATTGATAGAATAAAAGGAGAAAATATATGCCTTTTTGCACTTTAAAAGAAACCGAAGTATTGAAGAGATTTAAGCTTACCTTTACGCAAAACAAAGCTTTGCGTGCCGCAGAGGATTTGCAATACTTCTATAATCAGTTGGACGGTATGACCCTCGGCAATATTTCGCGTATTTGCCATAAGGTTGTACGCTTCGGCAAAGTAGAATTTAAAGCACGTTTGGTGGCACACCGTGAATCTGTTGTCGACGGCGTTATGCGCAAAACCGTTTTGGAAGAAATGGTTTCTTTTGAAGCCTTTGCCTGCAACGATAAGGCGTTTGCCGCAGTCAATAAAGACAGATATTTCTTCATTCCCAATATCGGCGGCGAAAATATCGAACAGGACGACGCTTTGGTTTTGGGCAAAATGGCAGCTAAAAAATTCTATAAAGAGATCCTTGCAGACAAAGGATATCAGTTGGACGACTGTTTGATTGACCAATGGGTGTACTTGGGTAAGGGCGCCGAAACGTATACCGAATATACCTTCGTTTACGATTGCATGGGCGAACAGCTCCATGTGAAAGCAGTTGGCTTTGACGACGTTTTGACCGTCATCAACGAACCCAAACGCGCAATCATTGAAACGAAGAAGAAAGGCAACCCTTGGAAGATTATCATCCCCGTATTGCTCGTTGCAGCAGCCGTGGCAGGCGTCGTTTGCTGGCAGCTTGGCATAATCGGCTAATAATTGAAAAATAAATAATGAAATATCGCTGGCAAAAAGTTTTATGTTAACATAAAACTTTTTGCTTTTTAAATATAAAAGCACTGAAAAAATGCTTGAAACATAAATCCACTTAAGAATATTTAATAAACAGAGAGGCGTTATATGGCAACTCAAAAACAGCTATTAGAGTGTTTATATGGGACGTATTTAGCATTAGATAGAAAAGAAAAATACAACGAAGTTTTATCACAGAAAAATATTGAGTTGGCAAAAAAAACAGAAGAAGGCAAACAATATTTAAATGCAGTTGAAAAATATAAAAAAATACAATCTAAAAATGTAAGAGCGAAAAATATTATTACAGCCATCTTAATTTCTGCAGTATCAATTGCCGTTTTAATAGCGGTGATTGTATTTTCTTTCAATACTGTAATGAATAATATTAATGAAATACTATCAATTGAATCGCCTTCACAAGTTTGGACAAATCAGCAATACGTTGTTTTATACACTTTAGGCATATTAATGGCAACATCTATTATTTTGGGACTTTTAATATCTATAATATATTCAATTTGGCAACTAAAAAACCTTGAATTATTAGCTGGTATATATTTTGGATTGGGCGTTTTAGCATATTTAGTAGCTATTGTTTATTCCTTTATAGAAGGAGATGGTCTCAATAAGATAATGGGATTATTACTCATTATAGTTATTCCTCTTTTGTTGATTTTTGCACTATTTAATTTTGGTGGTGTACGTGAACAAATGATTGCACTGTGGCCAACTATTATTCCTATACTTATAGCTTTAATACTTTTAGGTATAATTTTTATTGTCGTTTATTCAGTTGTTAAATTATGCATGAAGAATATAAAATTAGGCAATGGAAAATTAACGGCGCTAAAAAAAGAAAGAGACTCTTTATATCCTGCGTATAAAAAACAAATTGATAAATTTAATGAGACAAACAAACCGCTTGACACTTTCAAGGATTGGAATAATATTCGGGGATACATTAGTTCTTTAGGTTTATCTGAAAGTAATTCTAACGTGACTAAAGTAGGACAATTGCTTTGGTGCATAGAAAATAATTATGCAGCTGATATAATTTCTGCAAACAATTGGTTATACAATGACGCCAATAGACGCCGCGCCGAAGCTGAAGCTGCAAGATTTAGAGCCGGAGCATTAAATAGGCTTGATGATATAAATACGAGCATTAAAAATCTTGAACTTGAAGTTAACGTTGACGTTAGCGTTAGCAATACAACCAATATTTCCGTTTCTTAACCTTAATAAAATTAAAAAGGATGCAAGTGTTTGCATCCTTTTTTTCTCCCCTTTCCAAAATAAAAAACCGCTCGAACGTGCGTTGTTCAAGCGGTTTTTTTGTTTTATCCGTATATTAGTTTGCAGGGAAAAATTCTCTGTAAATGGCTTTGATGGCTTTATTGCAATCCTCGTCTGCCACGCCGACGATGATGTTGAGCTCGGACGAGCCCTGGTCAATCATTCTGACGTTGACGTTTGCGTCCGAAAGCGCCTTGAAGAGTCTGCCCGACGTACCGATGCTGGACGACATTCCGTGCCCTACCGTTGCGACGAGCGCAATATTGTTGTAAACGCGGACATGGTCGGGGTTAACTGCCTGTTCGATTTCGGTGAGCAGTCTGTCCAAAACGCCCAAGCCGAGTATAGCGCTCTCGACGACCAGACACATGGTGTCGATGCCCGAGGGCATATGCTCGAAGGAAATGCCGTTCTTTTCCAAGACCGATAAAATCTTTCTCGTAAAGCCGATTTCCGCATTCATCATGGATTTTTCAATGTGAATGACCGTGAAATTCTTTTTACCCGCAATGCCCGTTACCACGTTGCCCGTGTATTGGTACTTCGTGATGGGTACGATCATCGTGCCCTCGTCCTCGGGGCGGAAGGTGTTTTTGATGTTGATGGGAATGTTGGCACTCTTCACGGGGAAGATGGATTCGCTATGCAGCACGTTTGCGCCCATATAGGAGAGCTCGCGCAGTTCCTTATACGAGAGCACTTTAATGCCTTGGGGATGGTCCACAATGCGGGGATCGCAAGCCAGGAAGCCGCTGACGTCCGTCCAGTTTTCATACACGTCTGCCAATACGGCACGGGCAACGATGGCGCCCGAAATATCGCTGCCGCCACGGGAGAAGGTTTTGACCTTGCCGTTGCGGTACGAACCGTAAAATCCGCCTACCACCGCACGGGGCTTATCGGCGAGCGCCTTGGCAACGAGCATATAGCTCTCCTCGGCGGCAAACGAGCCGTCGTCGTTGAAAATGACTACGTCCTGCGCGTCCACGAAGGGTACGCCCAAAGCGCCTGCCATTACCTGACCGCTCAAATATTCACCGCGGGAAGCGGCAAAATCGGCACTGTTTTCGGTGCAGATGCGCTGTTCGGTTTGATTGAGAATAGTGGCGATATCCATATCCACGCCCAATTCTTTTACAATGTTTTCAAAACGCTCGCGAATTTTGGAGAACGCTTCCTTGCAGGCGCCCGTTTGCTCCACTTCCTTTTGGCATTGATAGAGCAGGTCGGTTACCTTGATATCGTTGCTGTAACGCTTACCGGGCGCAGAAACGACGACGTAGCGTCTGTCTCTGTCGCTCTTGATAATATCGATTACGTTGCGAATATTGTTGCCGTCCGCCATGGACGTGCCGCCGAATTTACATACTTTTATTGACATTGTTTAAATCTCCTTACACTCCGTATAATATCTCTTCTCCGCGCCCTCGCCCATGGAAAAGGTCTTTCTGGGCAACGAACCGCCCTCTTCTACCGAACGGAAAAATCCGTCCTTGGAAATGGCGTTCAAGCGTATGCCCACGCTGTTTTTATTCTCTGCCACCAAGGCTTTTAGCTCGCTGTCGCCGTGGATATAGTCGACCTCGCCGCCGTTGGCTTTTAAATATGCGGCGATGCAGTCGTCCAGCGCGCGCAGGGCTTGCGCCACGTCGTATTCACCCGAAAAGGCAAGCACGTTTGCCTCGTTGATAACGGGCATGGGTACGCTCTTTTTTACCGATTGGATAAACTGCTCGGCATCGACGCCCAGCACGAAGCGGTGAATGGGCTCAAAGGTCAACGCCTTGGAATAGATGCTGACCGCCTCGCACAGCGCAAAGCGCGCGGGGTGGATTTTTCTCTCCTCTTCGCTCAAATCCTTTTTAATGTCTTCCCAGCAGGTCTTTGCCGTTGCCAGGGAATGATTGCCGTCGCCCACCGCAAAGAGCATTTCGCCCGCAGAGGCGTACAGCTTATCCATGACGGTTTGGGATTTTTCCTCGTCTATAAACCAGCCCTTCAAATGCCCGCCCGCTTGATTGAGCTCAAAGTCGTACAGCGCAGGCTGTGCGGTGAAGCAAGTGATATCGCCCAGAATTTGTTCTTCGGGGGCGTTGTATAAGAGCATGACGTGCGGAAGCTCGAGCTTTGCATCCCGACGGATTTTCACCCGAGGGGGAATGCGTTCGGGCACGGTTGCCTCGGTGGCGCGGATTGCCGCAGAGGACTTGGGGGCAAAGGAATACGCTTCTAAATCGACGGCGAGTACGATGCCGTAACGCTTTTGGTCGGTAAAGCGGGTGGTGCGCTCGGTGAGCACGAAGCCTTTGTCCAATTTTTGAAAAATGCCGTCATGCAAATATGTTTGCATGGTCTGATTGATGTTTTGAATGCGCTGATCGCCGTCGGCGTCCTTCAAATATACTTCGGGGAACACGAGGCGCAAAGTGGAAGGGTTATCCCCTACCGTTTGGTTTAACGCTTCCCAGTATTTTCTGTCCGAGGTGAATTGGTCGCAAGCAATGACCGACCAGCGCTGCATAAACGCCTCGTCCGTTTGACGGGGCAGTAAAATTTGCGGTTGAAAGATGACTTTATTTTTTTTGTGCATAGCCTTTTCCTCTTACACCGTGAGCATTTGCAGCACGACCACGCAGACGAACGCCAAACCGAGGGCGAGCAGAATAATGCCCACGTTGCCAATTATTTCTTGTTTTAACCATTTGAACAGTTTCATTGTTTTCGCCTCGTTTTAAATTTGATTTCTTTTCTTGCCGTTTTGGGCGGTAAAGTCCTTCCAATAGTACTCCTGCAAGACCGCTCTGAGCATATTGTAATCGGCGTAACGGGTAACCTTGCCCTGTTTTACAATGGAGATGATGCCCGTTTCCTCGGATACGATGAGCGAGGTGACGTTGGTGACTTCGGTAATGCCGATGCCGGCGCGGTGGCGGGTACCTAAATCCTTGGGATACTTTTCGTTGTTCTGTGTGAGGGGCAAAAAGCAACCTGCGGCAACGATTTTATGCTCGTCGATAATCATCGCACCGTCGTGCAAGGGCGCTTTGGGGAAGAAAACCCCTTCAATGAGCGCTTGAGAGATATCGGCATCCAGTTTGGTTCCGCTCTCTAAAATTTGCTTGGGTAAATTGCCGTTGGAGAGTACGACGAGCGCGCCCATATCGTTTTTCGACATATTTTGCAGCGCCTTGATGATTGCCTCTATGCACGCCTCGGTTTCGGGCTTATTCCATACCACCGCATTGCCCGAATGAACGTGCTGCTTGCGGCTATTGTACAGGCTGCGCTTGATTTCCTGCGAAAACAGTAGGAGCATGAACGCCGAAAGTAAAAAGACGAAGCAGAGCAACACCGCCCCACCGAAGGCAGGGAAGAACAGACACAGCCCGCAGATAAAGAATACGCCCACGACGTATACGGCAATGAGCGGTTGCGCCTCGTTGCTTTTGAGTACCCGAAAAACCGAATAAATGAGAGCAAAGAGCAGCGCCGTCGGTAATAAATACACGGGAGAAAAGTTTGTGAATACGCCGATGAACGAATCGGCTATTTGCTGCCACGTCATACTTTTACGTTGCCTCCATGAAAAAATCAATATACGATACAAAAGCGTATCGGTTAAACACTATTTATTATATCTTTAAACTGCAAAATTTCAAAATAAATTTCAATAAGTTTTGAAAAATATTTTGGCGATTATATCCTTTAACGCCGCAGAAAAGGTAATTTCCCCTGCGCGACCCGCGGCAAGCGCCCCGTAGAGGTCGGTATAATACCCGCCCAAGGCGTCCAAAGAAAATTTTGCCGCCTGCTCACGGCTCTTTTTAACGGCGAATTCCTTCATATCCAGCGCCTGAGCCGCCTGCGCGTTGTTGCCCTTGAAGGCAGCCACCTCGTACAGCGTGCGGAAGTGCGCGCACAGCGAGTTTAAAAAGGCGGTTTCATCGAACCCCTTGCCCACCATGCCGTCCATAATCTGTATAAATTTGGCGTAGTCCTTGCGCGCCGCCGCCTGCGTGAGCTCGTAGAGCTTGTATTCGTTATCCGGATATACGAGGGCGTTTACGTCGTCTAAGGTAATCTTCCCCTCGCCGCCGAGATAGTCCTTTAATTTTTCCACTTCCTTGCTGATGCGCGCCATGTCGCACACGCAGTAGCGCAAAATGGTGGAGCAGACGTTGCCGTCGGCGTAAATGCCCGATTGCTTAAAGGTGAGATAAATCCACTTGGCAATGCTCTCCTCGTCGGCACGGGCGCAGTCCACAAGGGTGAGGTTGGGCTTTTTCTTCCAATCAAACGCACCCGCTTTGGGCTTGGCTTCGCCGTTGGAGATGACCAACACCGTGCTTTCTGCGGGGCGCTCGAAGAGCGGCTTCAAATAGGTTGCGTAGTCCTTTTCGGAGGGATAGAACTCACTGACGAGCACCATGCGCTTTTCACTTAAAAAGGGAAAGGCATACACGGCGTCGGCAATCGCTTTGAGCTTATCCCCTTTTAGGGCGGCGCCGTCGAAAGAGGTGTAGTTTAATTCGGGCTGGGATACGAGAGCTTTGAGCATGGCTACGCCCTTATCACGGAAGTAGCACTCCTCGCCGTGAAAGAGGTATATGGGCTGCGCGCCCTCGTCTTGCAGATGTTTTTTGAATTGCGTAAATTTCATATTGCCGCCTGTTTCCCTTTGCCCTACTGTATCAATCTTTTTAACGGACTACCGACAGTATACCACGATTGACTGTAAAAATCAACCCATCTCGCTCCTCTAAATAAAAAAGAGCGAAATCGGCGTTCTCGCCCGTGCCGCCGAACACGCCCTTGACGCCGTCAAACGTCAAGGTAATTGCGCCGTTTTCTTCAAAGACGTACTGCGTGCCGCCCAGACAAAAATCCTTGCAGAGCACGACCTCTTTGGTTTGCAGTTCGACCACCGAACCGACGGGCGCATACAAACGCTCAAAGGACAGCGGAACCAAACTGTTGATGCAGTTGTTGAACCCGTCCGTATTTCCCACCGCCACGGCGTTTAAGCGTACTCCCTGCCGCAAAAGAAAGGTCTGCACGCGCGGCAGGTTAATTTCAGCGTTTACGAGCAGTACGTTCTGCCCGTCGCTCTGCACCAAAGCGCAATAAGCGCCGTCGTAATAACAGTTCTGCGTAATGCGACAGTCGTCTTTTATCAATTTTCCGTTGAACGCCGTGCCAAACAGCACCGTTGCCGATAAAAAACAGACGAGCGGCGCCGTGGCGGGACCTTTTATGTTGAGTCTGCCACTGCAAAGCAAGACGGCAAGATAATAACAAATAACGGCTACCATGCCCAAGAAAACACCCGTAATGAGCAGGGTGGAAAAATCAAACACATAGAAAAGTGAGGCAAAGAGCGACAAGCCCTGCGCAGGCAGAAACAACAAAACTTGCGCAGCCAAGGGAAAGATGCAGGCGAGCAGGATTGCGGCTAAAAGCACGGGGAAAAAGAGCGAAAACAGCGGCAATAAGACGGGGTTTAAGAAAATGCTCCAAACTGAAACGTAGCCGAAGGTATTGAGAAGAATGGGCAGTGTGCCAAGCTGCACCGAAACGAGCGTAGCAAAAGCGTTGACGGGCGAATTCAGAGCGGGATACTTTGCCAACAGTGCAAGGAAAGGCCTTCGAAGGGCGGGTACGAGTATGACGATAGACGCATACGCCGCCACCGAGAGCTGAAAGCCGACGGACAAAAGATTTGCGGGATTAATTAGAAGAAGCAGGGTGCAAGCAAAGCCCACGCCCTCTATTCCGTCAGTGCGCACGCCGACAGCCGAACAGATTGCCGTTGCCAGACAGATGAAAAAGGCTCTTAAAGAGGACGCCGAAAAGGCGCAAACACCGCAGAACAAAAAGGCAACCGTCAGCGCAACGGGCAGACAGACGGACTTTTTAAGCTTGAGCTTTTTCAATAAAAGCAGAATTGCGCCGTATACCACGCCGATATGCAAGCCGGATACGGCAAACAGATGCGCCACGCCGCCGTAACGGACGGAAGTGAGCAAGCCGTCCTCGATATACGAGGTGTTACCCGTGGTGAGCGCGTAGGCAAGCGACGCTTGCTCGTGAGAGAGATTGTAAAAGAGCGCCCTGCGTATGCTCTCACGCAAGGTGGACAAGGGATTGAACGGCTGCCTGACAAGCGTGGGAGATTGCGAACAGGTTGCCGTGTATTTTACATCCTGAATGACTCTGTCTGCATGAAATGTATGAAAACGGTAGGCGCTGCCGACGGGCGTTAAAGACGCCGTAAAGCCAATGACCATGCCCTCTTTTGCCTGCGAACAGTCGGCATAGACGGTGGCGTTGATTTTACCCGAGGCAGCTTGTCCTCCCACGGTTATATCCTTTAAGAGAAATTGCGTATACCGTTCGCCCTGCGTAATTTGGCAAATTTGCCCTTCAAGAGCGTATTCCCCCGCTATAAAGGGCTGGTCGTGAAAGTGCTGTATGCGCAGAGCAAAGCTACCCATGCCCACGCCGAGAAAGGTTAAGCACAGAAAGAACGTGAGCAAAGCGCGCAGTTTGTTTTTGGCAAACAGCAAATACACGGCGCAAGGAATAAGGGATAAAAGTGAAAAGAATAAATTGACGCCGTGAAAGAGCGCAGCGTAACAAAAAGCTACGCCCGTTGCCAGGGCGATTGCCGAAAATACCAACGGACGCAGATTGAGAAAGTGTGTATTTATGCAGTTTTGCTTCTTTTGTGTTCTATACATTATAACCCGTAAAAGCGATTGAAATTAAACGTGATAGCTCTTAAAGGGCGTGGCGATTTCCACGCATTTTTCCAAGAGCGCCGACTGGTATTCCCGTTCGGTATGCATGGGCCAAAGGTGAGTGAGCACTGCCTTGACGCCAAAGCGAACGGCGAGGTTTTCCATAACCTCTACGCTGAGGTGTCCGCCGTCCTTTTTATATTCCTTACCGATGAAGGGCGCACCCCCCAGCCATAAATCGCACTTGGAGAGCAGTTTTTCCAAATTGGGGCAGACGTTGGTATCCCCCGAATACACGAGTTTTCTGCCGCTCTTTTCCTCGGTTAAGCGCACGCCGTAATTGACCGCGCCGTGATTGAGCTTGGAAAATTCAGCCTTCATTCCCGCAAAACGGAAGCTGCCCTCAGCCTTTACGCCTACGAAGCGGAAATAGGGATACGCCGCCTCTAATTTTGCAATTTCCGACGCAACGGGCGGAACGTAACAGGTGATTCTGCCACTGAATTTTTTCTTCTTGTGCAGTTGCTCCAAATAATAATTGAACACACCCATATCCGAGATATGGTCGTAATGCAGGTGGGATAAAACGACGGCGGAGATATTTTCGGGATTGCATAGCTTGCCTATTCTCGCAAACACGCCGCTGCCCATATCCAACGCCACGAACCCTTCGTCCGTGCGCACCAAATAGCCTGCCGTTGCGCCGTACGGCGCAGGGTAAGGACCGTTGTTGCCCAATACTATCAATTCCATAAAAAATCCCCCTCTTATTGTTTTATTCGTCTATATTCGTGTTATGCCAAAGAAATTCTGTCCGACACCGAACGGAGGAACCAGCCCTGTTTTTCGCCCAGCGAAATGCAGGCGTTGATGAAGGCGGTCATCTTATCGGTGGGCTTATAGATGCGGTAGGTTGCACAAACGAGGGCGATGATTTCATCGACGTAGAGCGCCACCTTATCCTCAAGCGCCGAGCGGATGAGCGCAACCGTTTCATAGGGCGTGAAGTCGGTTTCGCTCTTTCTCAAGGGCTCGCCCTCTTCAACGCGGTAACGCTCGTAAGCGTTGGCTTTGTCGCTCTTGCGGTAATATACCTCGCCCAAGACCTTCTCCTCTTTGAAGGCACAGCTTTCAATGAGCTTTTCTATCTTACCGTCCACCTTTACCCCCCATTTGGTGATGCCGAGGGTGGCAAGACAGCGCTTTTTGAGGAAGGGGAGGGAGATGGGCTCTTCCGCAATCACGATGCGCTTTAAGCGGGAAATAATTTCCTCGTCGTTTGCAAGCTCCAAAACGTATGCGGAAGGCTGTGCCAATTCGTCTATTTTTGCCTGTTTATACAGCCGTTTTGCGTGCGAGAGCGCGCTGCCCCCTCGCTTTTCCGCGCCGGTCAAGCGGTCCAAGCATTCCTTAATCTTTTTAATTTCACGCTTGGGATTGTTATAATAATTAACGCTGTATAAGCGCAAAACGTTCCAGTTGTTGCGCTTTAAGGTGCGAATTTGCAGTACGTTTCTGTCCTTGACGGAGAACTGCGTGGACGCGTCCATGACGATGGCGAGAATGAATCTGGATTTATTTTTGGGGTCGACCACGGCAACGTCGATTTTGAAGTTGGAAGCGCCTACGTCCTGACGGCAGTCGTAACCGTACGAGGACAGCTCCTCGGCGACGTATTTGCCGATGGTATCGCTACGCACGGCGCGGGCGCTGTTGAGCGCAAGCGTGGTTCTGCCCTTTTGCGCAAATTCCAGGAAGGCCTTTAAGCCTGCCACGCCCTTGGAGTTGGTGCGCGACAGGTCGATGAACGCAGAGGTCATGGACGAGAAGATGACCATTTCTTCCCTTGCACGGGAGACGGCGACGTTCAGTCTGCGCCAGCCGCCCGCTTGGTTCAAGGGGCCGAAGTTTAAAGATACCCTGCCCTGACGGTCGGGACCATAGCAGACCGAGAATAAAATGACGTCGCGCTCGTCGCCCTGTACGTTTTCAAGGTTTTTGACGAAGAGCGGTTCTTCCCGTTCGTACGCCACCTCTTCCAGGCCGTTATCGGCAATCGCACGGGTGAGCTTGCGTTCGATATATTCCTTCTGCACGCTTGAAAAGGTGACGATACCCATACTGGAACGGCTTAAAACGGGGTTTTTGAGCCGACGGATAACCTCGGCGATGAGCGCCGCAGCCTCGCCGTCGTTGCGCTTGGTGGCGCCACGGTCGTATACGCCGTTTTCCACGAGCTCCAGCCTGACCTTGCTGTCCAACGCGTCGGGCGACGGGAAGGTGCAGAGCTTGCTGTCGTAATACATATGATTGGAGAAAGCAATCAAGCTTTCGTGCTTACTGCGGTAATGCCAAGTGAGCGAGCGTTCAGGAATGCCCAAGGCCAGACAGTCTTCCAGAATGCTCTCCATGTCCTCGCTCTCTAAATTCTCCTCGTCGACGTAGGTCGTGGAGAAGAAGGCAGTGGGCGGCAACTGCTTGGGGTCGCCGACGACGACGGCACTCTTGGCTCTGGCGAGCGCACCGATGGCCTCGCAGGTGGGAAGCTGAGAGGCTTCGTCGAAGATGACCAGGTCGAAGTCCGCCGTCGGTTGTAAATACTGCGATACGGTGAGCGGGCTCATGAGCATACAGGGCGCAACCACCTTCATGAGCTCGGGCGTTTCCTGTAACATATTGCGGATACCCATGCCACGCATTTTGCCCTTTAAGGTGCGGGTTAAGGTGATGAGCTCCAAGCTCAAAGACCCGTCGGTATTGGGCGAGGGCAGGCGGGAGATGAGGTTGCTGCGAATGTGGTTTTGAGCGAGTTCGTTGAACTTATCGTAGGTCAAGCGGAACTGCTCGACGGTTTCTTCCAGCACCGCCGCCGAAAAGCGGGAGAGCACGGGGTCGGCGGGGATGTGAATGTCGAGAAAGTTTCTGTAAATGTTTTTGCGGAATGCCGAAATAATATTTTCGCCGAAAATTCTGCCGCTCTCCAAGGCGTCCACGATAAATTTGAGCCCGCATTTTTCAAGCTCGTTTGCCGTGGCGGTGTACGAACACCAGCTGGCGAGCATATCGATGTTGTCGATGAGTGCGCCCGCCTTGGCGGTATAGAAATCCAACAAATCGTCGCCGGCGAGCGTTTCCTTTTTCGTGCGAATGCTCTGGCAGAAGCGTTCCTCTGCGCGTTCAAAGCAATCGACTGCCTGCATTAAGCCCTCCAATACGGGCATGGTATACCCGCATACCGCACGGTGGCACATACTGTTGAAGCTGTCGGCGTTGTAGTCCATGAACAGCGTGGCGCAGATTTCGTGCATATGGTAGAGCTCTTTTAAATATTCGGCGCGCTTTTTAAAGTCGATACCGCCAAAGAGCGTTAAGAAGTTTTTGGAAAGCGCAGTATTCTTTTTGATGCGCTCCTGCGCGGAATAGATGTCGTACACCGTTTCCAGGAACTTTTTGGCGTCCTCGTCGGAAATTTTACCGTACGCCACGCGGGAGAGCTTTTTCATGACCTCACTCAATTCCTTGGACGTATAATAGCTGCCGCTCCAATTTTCGAGCGCTGCGCCCATGGTGGGGTATTCCTTGCGAATGTCGATAAGCGTTTTGAAGTGCTTATAGTAATATTCCAGACAGCTGTCCAAGCGCTTATTGGCGTTGAAAAATACGTAAAACTCCGCTTCGTCCACTTCAAAGAAGGGATTGAGCGCGCCCGAGGAGAGAATTGCCACCAATTCACGGAGCAGCTCTATCTTTTTACGGGTGAACGTGCTGATGCGTTGGCGGTACAGCTCTAAAAACAGCCCGAGGTAGTTCTTTAAATGCTTGATTTCGGTAAGCACCACCTCGCAGGCACAGTAGACGGCGTCACGGATTTCCTGCGAATATTCGGAGAGATTGACCTTTTCAAAGGGAGAATTGTATACGCCGCCGCATTCCTTTGCCGCCGCCGTGGCGTTGACGAGCATGCCCTCATATTTCTTTAATTTTTGCTCGGTAAGGCTGTCGTAAAAGGTGCTTTCGATGTTTAAAATTTCGGGGGCGTTTTTGTTCTTTAAATAGATTAACAGCGCCTCGTAGATTGAAACGCCCAGACGGCGTTTTTTATGCAGCGCAGACAGCGGATTCTGAATGTGCTTTTTGAGTTCTGTTATGCTCTCCGCGCTCTGCTTGTAGTCGGCCTGCTCTTGCGAAAGTACTTGCTCCTCTTCGGTTTGCGGCTCTCTCGCTAAGGCGAGCGTGCTTTCGATGCGCTTGACCACTTCGGATTTATCCGTCTTATTGGCGTGCAGCTCCAAGCAAAAATCGCCGATGCCGATGGCGTCCAATCTCTTTTTGACCACGTCGAGCGCCGCCTGCTTTTCGGCAACGAACAGCACTCGCTTGTTGTCGTTCAAGGCGTTGGCAATCATGTTGGTGATGGTCTGGCTCTTGCCCGTACCGGGGGGGCCGTGCAGCACGAAGGTTTTGCCCGTCTGCGAGAGGGCGATTGCCTCGTACTGTGAGCTGTCGGCAGGCAGAGGCGTGAGCGTGCTTGCGGGGAGAGCTTGATCCTCGTCAATATCCTCCTGCGCGCTCTCCTCGAGCTCGTTGCGGTTGTTCAAAAGCGAGGAGATGAGCGGATTTTTCTTGAACTCGTCGATGTTCTTTCTGACGTCGTTCCACATGAGATAGCGCGCAAAGGAGAACGCCGCCAGGTATACGTCGTCGTAGACGTCCCAGCCCTTTTTATCGATAATTTCCATCTTGACCATTGCCAGAATTTCGGAAATTTTGAGCGCGGAAACGTCCCCGCCCAAGCCGCGGATATCCACGTTAAATTCTTGCTTTAAAAACTCCAACAGCGTGGCGTTGACGCTGAACTCCTCGTCCATCGCCACCAAGGTGTAGGTATCGCTGCCACGGTTCTTGGTAATGGTAACGGGCTGTAAGACGAGCGGAGCGAATTTATCCTTGCCGTCCTCTTTGCTCTTCCATTTCAAAAAGCCGAAGGCTGCGTACAGTATTCTCGTACCCGATTCCTCGTTGGCTTCTCTGCCGCGGCGCACGAGGTAAGAGAGCGACTCGTTCATGCTTTTGGCGTCCGAAAAGACGCGGAAAATGCCGTTTTCCTGTTCCAAGCGAACGAGGTCCTTTTTGTTGTGTAAATGCACGGACGCACCGAAGAAAGGCGTGTCCTTGAAGGCATCATGCCCGTGTTGCGTGGGGCTGACCGTCTTTTGCGCGCCCGTGAGATAGGAGTACGTTTCGTCCACACTCGTGGATGCAAGGTGCAGAACGTACCGCCTTACGTCAAAGCTCAAAAGCGTATTCTTTAAGGATAAATCGAGCAGGCGGCGTTCCCACTGCTTATTCTTGCCCACCTTGCCGTCGAGGCTGAGCTTGCGCATTTCGGGCAGGCTGGCGGGGGCTTCGGCGCCCATTTCCTTTTCGCTGATGAGCTCATAGCCCTTTAACCCCTGCGTGCGAAGGGGCAACGGGCGTAAATTATCGATACGGCAACGGCGGATGTCGATAAAGTTTTCGTATGCGCCCGATTGCAATTTATGCGTAAAATGTACTTCCGCCGTGGGATAACCGATGCTCTTATTGTCGAACAGGTCCTCCACGTCGAAAAAGCTTAAATTGTTGATGCCCGAGGAAACGTATTTGCTGATGAGCTGCATATCGTCCCCGACGCTGTCGATGGAACAGCTGTCGTACAGCCATACGCCACAGGCGACCTGTTCCTTGCCCACCATTAAAACGGGGTGTAATTTCGCCCGTTCCAGGCAGGCGGCGGCAAAGATAGCGAGCTGCAAGGCGTTTACCTTTCGCTCCTTGACGACGCTGCCACAACCGGCGAGCGTGGGGAAGGACAGATTGATTTGCTCGCTCTTTTCCAAGCATAAATGCTTGATAGACATAAAAATGGCGGCGGTAATTTGACGGATTTTATTCTTATCCGCCAGCGTATAGCCGTTGATTTCGGCGTCCATTTTCCATTTTTTGAGCTGTTCGGCAGCGTCGGCAATTACCCTGTCGCAATCGGCGAGCTTGGGGCGCACGAAGTAGGCAAGGTTTTCTGAGTTGCCCTCCAACCCGCTCCAATAATCGAAGGGCAGAACCGTGCTCTCCACCCGTTCGTTGATGAGCACG
>JAFVZP010000044.1 GCA_017508105.1 Clostridia bacterium | reverse complement strand
CAGCGCTCGGCAACGTCCCCGCTTCGATATACCTCCAAGTTATGCGGTTACCTTGCGCCCGTTTATCAAAACACGCAAACGATTACGCAACGGACATACTATACCATATAAAACTTAATTTGTCAATAAAAAATATGCGTGCAAAAATATCTCGTACAATACTTGCAAGAAGGGATAAATGGTGTTATAATAAATATATGCAACCTTACACGCTCATACGCCGACAACGCAAAACGCTTGCCATGAAATTGGACAAGGACGGGAACATCACCGTAATCGCACCGCTATATCTTCCGCAGTTGGAGATTGAGGCGTTCATTTTGGCGCATACCGATTGGCTGACAAAAAAACGTGCCGAGCTTGCCGCAAAAAATCCGTTGCCCAGTCTCACTTTGAGCGAAGGGGAGAAAATTCCCTTCTTTGGCAAGGAATACGCCTTATATTTTTGGTCAAAGCGCTCGGTAAAAGTGCAGCAAGATTACATTTACCTGCCAAAAGCCAACGCAAAAAATGCGTTAATCTCCTTTTACCGTAAGGCGCTAAAAGAATATATTTTATCTAAAATTCCCGATTATGCGCAAACGATGGGGGTACAGCCCACAAAAATCCGTATCAACTCCGCCCGAACCCGTTGGGGCTCGTGCAGCGTAAACGATGCGCTCAATTTTTCCTATCACCTCGTCATGTGCGACCAATTCGCCGTGCAATACGTCGTTATACACGAGCTGTGCCATATCCTGCACAAAAACCATTCCCAAGCCTTTTGGAACACAGTGGCGGCATACTGCCCCGATTATAAAGCCGCCAAACATTATTTAAAACAAAAGCTTTATTATATGGAAATCCTTTGACGCAGTATTTATAACTTGCGCCGCAATAAAAAATCCTTTCATACAGAGAGAAAAAGACAATGAAAATATCCGAATTACTCGCCAAAAATACACCCACGCTGTCCTTTGAGGTATTCCCGCCCAAGAGCGACGCCACCTTGGAGAGCGTCGAGCTTGCCACCCAAGCCATTGCCGAGTGCAAGCCCGACTTCATGAGCGTTACCTACGGCGCAGGCGGCTCTACCAGCAAATACACCTTGGAAATCGCCCGCAATCTTTTACATAAATCGGGCGTAACCCCCTTGGCGCACCTGACCTGCGTGGACTCGACAAAAGAGAATATCTTCAAGCGTTTGGACGAGTTTTCCGCCGCAGGCATTGAAAACATCATGGCGCTGAGAGGGGATATCCCCAAAGAACCCCGTTTGCCGCAGAGCGACTGGGCGTATTCGCACGCCAACGAACTCATGCAGGCAATCAAGGCGCACGGCGATTTTTGCGTCGGCGGTGCGTGCTATCCCGAAACACATCCCGAATCTATCTCCCGTCGGGAGGATATTGCCTATTTAAAGGAAAAGGTCAACTGCGGTTGCGATTTTTTAACCACGCAGATGTTTTTCGATAACAATATTTTATTCAATTTCTTATACCAGCTGCGTGAATCGGGCGTCAACGTACCCGTAGTGGCAGGCATTATGCCCGTCACCAACGCTTCGCAAATCAAGCGCATTATGCAAATTTCGGGCACCAATCTGCCCCAACGCTTCAAGGCGATTTTAGACCGTTTCGGCGATAACCCTAAGGCAATGACGCAGGCAGGCGTCGCCTACGCCACCGACCAAATTATCGACCTGTACGCCAACGGTGTCAACCACGTGCATTTATACACCATGAATAAGCCCGAAGTAGCGCTTAAAATCATGGATAATCTCTCAATAATTCTCGGAAAATAACGCCATGGTTTTTACACGCAGTTACACTTCCAACCAACTGCCCTTTCATCGGGCAGAGGCGCTTCGGTATTTTGGCTATCCGCAAAGCGCTATCCCCACCCCGACCGTACGCTCGCTCTTTGACGAATGCGTAGAGGAAGGGATTTTGGCTTGTAGCTATCAGGTATGTTATACCGAGCTGGACGTAAAAATCAACAGCCCGTGCGACATGGATTTGGGCTTTATCAAGGCAAACAGCCGCGCGCTCTTTACCAATTTACAGGGCTGCGAAAAGGTAATTGCTTTTGCGGCGACCGTGGGGCTTGGAGTAGATAGACTGCTCGCCCGTTACGGCGCAATCTCCGCAGATAAGGCGTACGCCGTGCAGGCAATCGGTGCCGAACGCATTGAAACGCTCTGCAACGTGTTTAACAGGGAAATGGCAGAAAAATACCGCCAAAAAGGCTATTACGCCCGTCCCCGTTTTTCCTGCGGTTACGGCGATTTTTCCATCGAGCACCAAAGGGCGTTTATCTCTTATCTCGACTGCGAAAGAAAAATAGGCTTGACCGTCAATGACAGTCTCTTATTGTCCCCGTCCAAATCAGTTACCGCCCTCATCGGGCTGGGTAAAAGCCCTGCAAAAAATCAAACGGAAATCTGTGAAAACTGCAATCAAAAAAGCTGTGAATATCAACGGCAAAACGAGGAAAATTTAAACGATGAAAAAGACCGTTCTTGAAAAAATAAATAGCGAATTAACCTACTTCGACGGGGGCATGGGTACCCTCTTACAGCAGGCGGGCTTGTCGCTTGGCGAGCTGCCCGAGCGTTGGAATCTCACCCACCCCGAAGTGGTAAAACAAATTCATACCGACTATCTCGCCGCCGGCGCCGACATCGTCAAGACCAACACCTTCGGCGCCAACGCCTTAAAATTCAGCGATAGCGAGCTGGAAGAGATTATCCTTGCCGGCATGCGCCTTGCAAAAGAAGCCGTGGAAAAGGCGGGTAGGGGATATATCGCCCTGGACATCGGTCCGTGCGGAAAGCTCTTAAAGCCGTACGGCGATTTGGAGTTTGAACAGGCGGTGGCGTTATTTGCAAAGACCGTAAAAATCGGCGCACCGCACGCCGACTGCGTTTTAATTGAAACCATGAACGACGCCTACGAAACCAAGGCGGCGGTGCTGGCAGTAAAGGAAAACTGCAACCTGCCCGTGTTCGTCACCAACGTCTACGGCGCGGACGGCAAACTGATGACGGGTGCCGACCCCAAGGCAATGATTGCCTTGCTGGAAGGCTTGCGCGTAGACGCTCTGGGCTTAAACTGTTCGCTCGGTATCGAGCAGATGTTGCCTCTGCTTCCCACCTTTTATCAATATTCTTCGTTGCCCATTATCGTCAATCCCAACGCCGGGTTGCCCAAGGAAGAGGACGGAAAGACCTACTACGATGCGGACGAAGAACGCTTTTCCACACTCATGCAAGAGGCGGTAAAGGCGGGCGCAAGGGTGATAGGCGGTTGTTGCGGCACCACCCCCAAATTCATTGAAAAAACCGTTCAAAAAACCAAAAACGTGGCACCCATGCCCGTAACCAATAAAAATTATACGTTGATATCTTCCTATACGCACGCCGTGGAATTTTCTCAAAAAACCGTTCTCATCGGGGAGCGAATCAACCCCACGGGCAAAAAGCGTTTCAAACAGGCGCTACGTGAAAACGACGTCAATTACGTCCTGCAAGAGGGCATTCGCCAACAGGACAGCGGCGCGGCGGTGCTTGACGTCAACGTAGGTCTTCCCGAAATTGACGAGGTGGCGCTTTTACAGGAAATTACCGTGCGTTTACAGGGCGTGTGCAACCTGCCCTTACAGCTCGACACCACCAATCCCACGGCACTTGAAAACGCTTTAAGGCTGTACAACGGCAAAGCCATGATCAACTCGGTCAATGGCAAGGCTGAAAGCATGCACGCCGTCTTCCCGCTCGCTAAAAAATACGGCGGGTTAACTGTTGCGCTCACGCTGGACGAAAACGGAATTCCCGATACGGCGGAAGGTCGGCTTGCCGTGGCGCAAAGAATCTATCAATGCGCAAAATCGTACGGAATCGACAAAAAGGATTTAATTTTCGACCCCTTGGCAATGAGCGTCAGCTCGGACCCCGGTGCGGCTTTGGTAACTTTACAATCGCTAAAATTATTGCAGAATAACGGTTTTCGCACGGTTTTGGGCGTTTCCAACGTATCTTTCGGTCTGCCCAAGCGTGAAGCCGTCAACGCTACCTTCTTTTCTCTCGCCATGCAGAGCGGGCTAAACGCCGCCATCGTAAACGTCGATTCGACGGAAATGCTCAAAGCCTATCACGCCTTCAACGCTCTTTGCAATTTGGACGAAAACTGCGGCGAGTATATCCGCTTTGCCACCGAAAAATTAACGGCGGAAAGCCCGCAGGTGTTAGAAAATACGGCTAAAAAAGCAGAAAACACCTCTATGGAAGGCGGTTCGCCATTACAGCAAGCCATCGTCAAGGGCTTGAAGGAGCAGGCTAAAACGCTGACCGAGGGACTGTTAACCGAGCAAGAGCCCTTAAAAATTATCGACGGGCAAATCATTCCCGCCCTCGACGAGGTAGGCAAAGGCTTTGAAGAAAAGAGGGTATTTCTGCCCCAGCTGCTCATGAGCGCCGAAGCGGCGAAATGGGCGTTTGAAGCCATCAAAACCCACCTGCTTTCGAGCGGTCAAACGCAAAAAAAGCGTTCTGTTTTCGTGCTTGCCACGGTCAAGGGGGACATTCACGACATCGGCAAAAACATCGTTCGGGTGCTTTTGGAAAATTACGGCTTTGACGTCGTGGACCTGGGTAAGGACGTTGCCCCCGAAAAGGTCGTACAGGCAGTGCTGGATAAACGGGCGCCGCTTGTGGGCTTGAGCGCCTTGATGACCACGACGGTGCCGTCCATGGCGGAGACTGTTCAGCTTTTAAAAGAGCAGGCGCCTTGGTGCAAAATCGTAGTGGGCGGCGCGGTCATGACGCAGGAATACGCCGATAAAATCGGTGCGGATAAATACGCAAAGGACGCCATGGAAACCGTGCGCTACGCCGAAGGGGTGGAAAAAACGCTTTCAGAGCGTAAAGAAAAATAAAACTGCATAGATGCGCCGTCTTAAAAGGAATTTCCAAAAAGACGGCGTTATTTTTTATAAAAGCGTTTTCTTTTGGTATAAACGGGGTAAGAAATAAATATCTCGTAAAATTTTAATATAATTTTACAAAAAAGATGCAACGGACGGTTGAAATTACTTTTAATTTTACAGAAAATATTGTAAAATAGAAAAACGGGTATTTTGCGCTCAGGCGCACAACCGAAAGAATATATTTTTGGAGCTTTTATTCATTATGGGATTATTCAGTTTCTTATTGGGCGGCGACAGTAGAAGAAGTTTAAAAAAGTTGGACAAGATGGCAACGCAGGTAGAGGCGTTGGAGCCTAAGTATCAGGTAATGTCTGATGCTGAACTCAAAGACCAAACCAACGTTTTAAAGGACAGACTCGCCAAAGGGGAAACGTTAGACGATATTTTATACGACGCCTTTGCAGCTCTTCGCGAAGCGGCTTGGCGTGTACTCAAAATGAAGCACTTCCACGTGCAAATTATCGGCGGTATCTGTCTGCACCAAGGCCGTATCGCAGAAATGCGCACGGGTGAAGGTAAAACCTTGGTGGCAACCCTGCCTTCGTATCTCAACGCATTGTCGGGCAAGGGCGTGCACGTTGTAACGGTCAACGATTACCTTGCAAAGCGTGACGCCGAATGGATGGGTAAGGTACACCGTTTCATGGGCTTGAAGGTTGGCGTTATCGTTGCGGGCATGAGCGATAAACAAAAGCAAGAGGCTTACGCTTGCGACGTCGTATACGGCACCAACAACGAATTCGGTTTCGATTATCTGAGAGATAACTTAAAGCCCTCGCTCGACAAAATGGTCATGCGTGAGCTCAATTTTGCCATTGTCGACGAAGTCGACTCCATTTTAATCGACGAAGCCAGAACACCGCTCATCATCTCGGGCCCCGGTGAAAAATCTTCCTCACTCTACGAATCGGTGGATAGATTCGTAAGAACGCTTTCGGGCGGCTTTGACGATGAAATAGAGGACGAGCCCGGCGACGCAGAGGATAAAAAGGCTGCCAAGAAGGCCATGGACGCCGCAAAGCGTGGCAATTTCTCCTTGCAGGGCGAGAGAAATCTCGCCGCAGCCGAAGCAATGGGCTGGGATTATTTAATCGACAGAAAGGATAAAACCGTTCAAATTTTGGAAAACGGTGCCATCAAAGCCGAAAAGTTCTTCAACCTCGAAAACCTCGCCGACATTGAAAATGCCGATTTAAACCATCACATTCAACAGGCGCTCAAAGCACATAAAATTTTCCATCTCAACGAAGAATACATCGTTGCCGACGATGAAATTTTAATCGTAGACGAATTTACCGGCCGTTTGATGCACGGCAGACGCTATTCGGACGGCTTACATCAGGCAATCGAAGCCAAGGAAGGGGTAAAGGTTAAAAACGAAAACAAGACCTACGCTACCATTACCTTCCAAAACTTCTTCCGTCTTTACAACAAGCTTTCGGGTATGACCGGTACCGCAAAGACCGAGGAAGCAGAATTCAGAACCATCTATTCGCTCGACGTAATTGAAATTCCTACCAACCGCAAGGTACAGCGTATAGACATGCAGGACATGATTTATTCGACCGAAACCGCCAAGAAAAAGGCAATCGTCAAGGAAATCATGGCTCGCCACGAAATGGGTCAGCCCGTGCTCGTGGGTACCACGTCGGTTGAAAAATCCGAAGAAATCTCCAAGCTCCTGCGTCACAACGGCGTTCCGCACAACATTTTAAACGCTAAAAACCACGAGCGTGAAGCTGAAATCGTAGCCCAAGCTGGTCGTTTGGGTGCCGTAACCATCTCCACCAACATGGCAGGCCGCGGTACGGACATCCTGCTCGGCGGCAACGCCGAATACCTCGCTAAAAAGAGATTGCGCGAGGAGAACGTCGAACACGACATTATCGAACAGGCAACCAGCTTTGCCAAGCTCCCCCCCGAAATTGAAGCAGTCCGTGATCGTTACAACGAGTTATATGTAAAATATAAAGCGCAGACGGACGAAGAAAAAGAAAAAGTAATCGAGGCAGGCGGTCTTTGCATCATCGGCACCGAGCGTCACGAATCCCGCCGTATCGACAACCAGCTCCGCGGCCGTTCGGGCCGTCAGGGCGACGTCGGTCTGTCCGTATTCTTCCTCTCCCTGGAGGACGATCTGGTCAAGCGTTTCGGTGGCGAAGCCATGAAACGCATCTATGAAATTTTCAAGGTGGACGAGGACGAGTGCCTGAGCTCCAAAATGGTCAGCAGCGGCATCGCCAATGCGCAAAAGGTCATCGAGGGCAAGAACTTCGGCACCCGTAAAAACGTCTTACAGTACGACGAAGTCATGAACGAACAGCGCAAAATTATCTATGCGCAGCGTATCAGCTTGCTGAAAGGGGAAGATGCGCACGAACAAGTGCTCAAATATATCCCCGAATACGTAGAAGATACCGTCAAAGCCGCCGTAAACATCAACGAAATGCCCGAGCGCTGGGACGTTGACGCACTCAATAAGGCAATTGAAAGACGTTTAATTCCCGTTGACTCCAACTTCATCACCAAAGAGAAGCTGGAAAAGTGGGATTACGATATCGCTATTAAGAAAATTATCGACAAAACCAAAGCGGAATACGAAAAGAAGAAAGCCGAATACGACGAGGCTGCCCAGGAGGGTATTTACGAGCTTCCCTTTGCGCAGTTTGCCGATTGGGAGCGCAGCGTATTGCTCTCTGCGGTTAACGGCTCTTGGATTGACCATATCGACGCCATGGATCAGCTCCGTAAGGGCATCGGCTTGCGTTCGGTCGGTCAAAGCGACCCCGTTATCGCCTATAAGATAGAAGGACACCAGATGTTCGAGGCAATGGTATACCACATTCAGCGTTCGACCATTACCAGACTCTTAAAGACCGAATTTATCTTCAAAAAGCCCCAAGTGGCCGAAGCCGGTGAAATGATGCCGCAATTCAACCGCATTTCCACGCCTGCAGAACAAAAAGCAACGGAAAACGCCGCTGAACCTGAGCAACAACAGGCTACGGCAGCAGAAAAAGTAGAAGAAAAGGCAGAGGAAAAGCAAGCGGCTCAGCCCGCACCTCAACCGGTGCAAAAGGCAACGGCTACGCCCGCCTTCACGGTAGCCAAGGAAAAACCCTTGGATATGAGCCAATTACACACCAATCTCTCCACCGGCGTGCAGCAGCCCGTAAAGGCGCAAAAGAAAGTCGGTCCCAACGAGCCCTGCCCCTGCGGCAGCGGTAAAAAATACAAAAAGTGCTGCGGTAAGAACGACTGATAACGCACAATAACGCACAGTTTGAAAGAAAAAATCTCCGAAAATTTCTGTTTTTCGGAGATTTTTAAGCCAATATCCCGGTCAAAGTCAAAAAAGGAAATAGTTTATGTTTAAAGCAGACGATTACAGATTGCGTTTAAAAGCTCTGAGCGAAACGTTGGACGAGGCGGCATATGCGCTCGACATCGAGCATCAAAAAGTCCGTCGCAGTGAAATTTTAGCCGAACAGCAAAAGGAAGAAGTGTGGAACAACCTGGAGCTGTCCGCCAAGCTCGGCAGAGAGCTTTCTGTCATTGAAAATAAAATCAGCGTCGTAGAGGACAGCCGCAAGGCAATCAACGACGCTTTGGAAATCATCAATCTCATCGAAGAAACGGGTGAGGAGGAGTTGGTTACCGAATTGAACGAAATGCTCCAATCGGCGGAAGAGGAAATCGAACAAACCCGTATCCGCGCGCTCCTGCGTGGCAAGTACGACGTTTCCAACGCTCTTTTATCCCTGCACTCGGGCGCAGGCGGCACCGAGGCTTGCGACTGGACGAGTATGCTGTACAGAATGTATTGCCGTTACTGTGAAAGCATGAACTTCAAGGTCTTTGAATTGGATAGAGAAGCAGGGGACGAAGCGGGCATCAAGCGCGTGGATTTTCGTGTGGAAGGTGTAAACGCTTACGGCTTTTTAAAAGCCGAAATGGGCGTACACCGTCTGGTGCGCATTTCTCCCTTCGACTCCAACAAACGCCGCCATACCTCGTTTGCTTCCTTGGAAGTCATGCCGCAGGTAGAGGACAACGACGAAATTCAAATTGACGATAAGGAAATCCGTATCGACATTTACCACTCGGGCGGTGCAGGCGGTCAAAACGTCAATAAGGTGGCAACCGCCGTTCGAATCACGCACTTCCCCACGGGTATCGTGGTACAGTGCCAAAACGAGCGTTCGCAGCTGCAAAACAAGGAAATGTGCTTTGAAATGCTCAAAGCCAAGCTCCTTGAAAAGAAAATTTTGGAACGTCAAGCCGAGGACAGCGCCTTAAAGGGCGACGTTAAAAAAATCGAATGGGGCTCGCAAATCCGTTCGTACGTATTCTGTCCGTATACCCTCGTCAAGGACCACCGCACGGGCTATGAAAACGGCAACGTACAGGCGGTCATGGACGGCGATATCCAAGGCTTTATCATAGACTATCTTAAAAAAGTGTAAAGTTAAAATATGTATATAGATACGGTAGATAAAACAATCAAAGCCGAGCCCGTTATTTTAGGCATCGAAACCTCGTGCGACGAAACGGCGGCGTCCGTCATTCAAGGCCGCACGATTTTATCCGACGAAATCGCTTCCTCGGCAAATATTCAGGCAATTTACGGCGGCGTCGTACCCGAAATCGCCTCCCGTGCGCATACCGACGTCATCGACTTGGTCGTAAAATCCGCACTCAAAAAAGCGGGGGTTACTTTGGAGCAAATCGACGCCGTCGCCGTAACCTACGGCGCAGGACTGTTGGGCGCGCTCCTCGTGGGGCTTTCCTATGCCAAATCGTTCGCCTACGCCCTGAACGTACCGCTCATTGGCGTCAATCATATCCGAGGGCACTTGGCGGCGGCTTATTTGGTTGAACCGTCACTCAAACCGCCCTTCGTCACCTTGCTTGCAAGCGGCGGACATACGGCAATACTTTACGCCGAGAGCGAGGAGAAATTTCAAATTTTAGGCGCCACGCTCGACGACGCAGCAGGCGAAGCCTTCGACAAGGTTGCCCGTATTCTTTCCTTGCCTTACCCCGGCGGGCCCAACATCGAAAATTTAGCCAAACAGGGCAAAAACACCGTACCCATGCCCAAGATGTTGCACGGAGACGGGGGATATAATTTCTCATACAGCGGTTTAAAGACCTCGGTCATCAACTACTGCCACACCAAGGAGATGAAGGGGGAGGAATATTCAAAAGCCGACGTAGCGCATTCCTTCCAATGTGCCGCTCTGGACGTTTTGGTGGAAAAGACCTTGAAGGCAGTCAAGGAAAAAAATGTAACCACGGTTACCGTGGGTGGCGGTGTTGCCGCAAACGGTTATCTGCGTGAAAAATTGCAGACAGCGTGTGAAAAAGAGGGGTTGCATCTGGTACTTCCCCCCAAACGCTATTGCACGGACAATGCGGCGATGATTGCCTCCGAAGGGCTGATACAGTACAAGCTTGGCAACTTCTCCGACCTATCCTTAAACGCCAAAGCCAGCATTCCTTTAAAAGCAGAATTATAAAAAAGATGCGACGTTCAACGTCGCATCTTTTTTATATCATATCTTCATATTCTTCATACAGGGCGTCTATGCGGTTTTTTATTTGTTCAATCTCCTCGCAGGTTTTTTGCAGCCGCTGATAATCGCCCGTAACCTCGGGTAAAGAAAGGGTATCCGAAAGCACTTGCTGCTTGTCCTCCAACAGTGTAATTTCCTTTTCAATCTCTCGCATGCGCTGGCGCTTTTTCGCCTCGTCGGCACGTTCTTTTTTGCTTCTGAAGCTATCGTTGTTTTTAGCGTTATTTTCGGGCATGGGTGCCGTATTTTTATTTTCAACCGCAGTATTTTTCCAAGCGATAAATTCTTCGTAAGAGCCCTTAAATTCCTGCATGCCCTGTCCGCTCAAGCAGAGTATTTTATCGGCAATAGAGCGGATAAAATAGCGGTCGTGCGATACGAAGAGGATGGTGCCGTCAAACGCCTTCAACGCCTCTTCCAAGCTCTCTCTTGCCATTAAATCAAGGTGGTTGGTCGGCTCGTCCAGAACCAAGAAATTCCCGTGTTCGGCTTCAAACACCGCCAAAGCCAGCTTTGCCCGTTCACCGCCCGAGAGGGAGCAAACCTTTTTATCCACGTCCTCGTAATTGAGCCCCGCTCTCGCCAGTGCCGCCCGCACGTCGGTCTGCGAAGACAAGACATGCCGTCCCCATAGCTCGCTCAAAACGGTGTTGTCGGGGTCCAAATTGGTGTTTTCCTGGTCATAATAAGCAATTCTTGCAAACCGTCCCAACACGATTTCCCGTTTGGCGTTTTTGACGATTTGCCGAATTAAAGTGGATTTTCCCGTGCCGTTGTCGCCTACCAAGGCGCATTTTTCGCCTCGGCGCACTTCGGCGTTTGCGTTTTCAAAGAGCAGTTTCTCCCCGACGCTTAAAGTTAAATCCTGAATTTTCAATACGTTTTCATACGGCTTTTCGTTATAAGTAAAATTAAACCGCGGGGGCGGCGTGGGGGTGCAAGGCTTTTCTATACGTTCCATCTTTTCCAACGCCGTTCTTCTGCTCTGCGCCATTTTGGTGGTGGACGCCCGGGCTAAATTTCGCTCTACGTATTCCTGCATGTGCGCAATCTGTTCCTGCTGTTTTTCATACTCCTTCCATTGCGTTGCCACCCGTTCGGCTTTGAGAATTTTATATTTTGAGTAATTGCCCTTAAACTCCTGTAGCTTTTTATTCTCCAGCTCGGCAATTTTTTGCACGGTTTTATCCAGAAAATATCTGTCGTGCGATACGATTAACAGCGCCCCCTTATAGGACGAAAGGTATTCTTCCAGCCAAAAGAGCGTCTTTACGTCCAGGTGGTTGGTGGGCTCGTCCAAAACCAAAAGCTCTGGCTGTTCCAAAAGCAGCTTGCAAAATTTAAGCTTGGTTTTTTCTCCGCCCGACATGGTATGAATGATTTGTCCGTAATCCTTTTCAAATCCCATGCCGTTGAGCACCGTCTTAATGCGCACCTCGTAGTTATACCCGTCGGTTGCGGCGATGGTCTTATTCAGATGCTCGTACTTTGCCGATAGGGCGGTAAATTCTTTATCGTTCTCGGATAATTGCGCGATTTTTCTCTCTATTTCCCGTAGGCTTTCAATGGCGTTTTGTTCCCGCGTAAAGATGGAGCGCATCTCCTCGAATACGGTTTTTTCCGAATCAAACCCGCCCGTCTGCGCCAAATATCCCATTCTCACGCCGTTTTTAATAAAAATATCGCCCTCGTCGGGGGTAAGCTCGCCCAAAATCAGCTTTAAAAGGGTGGTTTTACCCTCACCGTTGCCGCCAATCAGTCCGATGCGTTCACCCTCGTTGATATTCAAATTCACTCCCTCGAAGAGCACTTCGCCCTGATACCCGAAGCGCACGTTATTGAGTGCCGTCAGCATAAATATTTTTCTCCGTAATGCAAATACTTTTTATACTATGTCCAATCAAACCACGCTGCAAAAAATAAGAAATTTAGAAGAGCGCCTTACCTACGCCACGCCCACCGAATGTGCGGGACTGACAAAAAAATTAGTAAAATTAAAGACCGAATTTGCCTGTGGCAAATAATTTTTTATTTTAATATTCCCATTTTGGGATGAATAGTGTATCGGCTGATTCTCCGTCCTGTAAAAATACGTTTTCCAGTCCGATTTCCCGAACGCAGTCTAAAACCTGCGCATATTCCCGCGCGGTGATTTTTCGTTTGAGCTCGGGGTAGTTTTCAATTTCCCCAAAGGGCGTGTACTGCCGCATTAAGGAAAAATAAACGCTTTGGGGTAAATTCTCCTTAACCCAGCGCACGATTTTCACGCTGTCCTGCGCACAGAGCGGTAAAATCAAATGCCGCACGATACAGCCCGAAAGCATCTTGCCGTCCGCCCGCATCACGAGCGGCTTTTTTGCCATGAATTGCACTGCCTCGCTTGCGTATTCAAAGTAATCCGCCCTGCCCGTATACCGCTTGGAGAGCGCAGAGGAATAGAACTTTAAATCGGGCAGGTAGATATCCACAAACCCGTCAATCATTTTGAGCGTTTGTATCTTTTCATATCCGTGTGAATTGTATACGAGCGGAATTTTGGGCTTATAAATTTCTAAAGCCCGCACGATTGGTTGTACGACGTGCGAGGGGGTCACCAGATTGATGTTCTCCGCGCCCATATCCTCCAATTCCCGAAAGATATCCGCAAGGTTTTGCACGGTAATATCCTTGCCCCGTCTTACCCTTGAAAGCTCGTAATTTTGGCAGAATACGCAACGCAAATTACAGCCGGTAAAAAATACCGTGCCGCTGCCCTTTTCAAAGGAGATACACGGCTCCTCGTAGGGGTGCAAATAATATTTTGCGATATTTAAGGACTGCACGCCGCAGCAGCCCGATTGTTTGGTTCTGTCCACGCCGCATGCGAGAGGACAGAGTGTACAGCTGTTCATATTTTCAAGTATAGCAGTTTCGTCTTTTTTTTGCAACCCGAAAAAAGCGTTTGACAAAGATATTATTTTATTATATAATTTTTTTGAGAAAAACACGCAAGAGGTAAGTTAAATTTTTTATGCGTAAATTATTCACGAGTGAAAGCGTTACCTGCGGTCATCCCGACAAGGTTTGCGACAGAATTTCCGACAGTATTTTAGACGAGATTTTAAAACAGGACCCCATGGCGCGCACGGCAATCGAATGTTGCGCCGCCTACGACAGACTGCTGATTATGGGCGAGGTAACCACCTCCGCCAAAGTGGATTATGAAAAAATCGCGCGGGATACCATTGCGGAAATCGGCTATACCTTCGGTAAGTTTTCCTACGATACCTGCAAGGTAATGGTGGCAATCCACGAACAGTCTGCCGACATTGCCATGGGCGTCAACGCTTCTATGGAAAAGAAGGCGGGCGGCGAACTTGCCGACTCCATCGGCGCGGGCGATCAGGGCTTGATGTTCGGCTACGCCTGCAGAGAAACCGAGGAGCTCATGCCTCTGCCCATCATGCTTTCGCATAAACTTTCTGAAAAATTGGAAGAAGCCAGAACGAGCGGACTTCTCTCTTATCTCCGTCCGGACGGCAAGAGCCAGGTTACGGTAGAGTATGAAGGCAACACCCCCGTGCGTATCGAAGCCGTGGTCGTATCCTCCCAACACGATGAAAAAGTGACCCAAGAACAGTTAAAGGCGGATATTTTACAACACGTTATTCAAGCCGTTCTTCCCGAAAATCTTTTGGACGAAAACACCAAGTACTATATCAACCCCACGGGCCGTTTTGAAATCGGCGGACCCGAAGGGGACAGCGGATTGACGGGCAGAAAGATTATCGTCGATACCTACGGCGGCAGATGTGCCCACGGCGGCGGTGCCTTTTCGGGCAAAGACCCCACGAAGGTGGACAGAAGCGCGGCATACATGGCTCGCTATATCTGTAAAAATATCGTGGCGGCAGGTCTTGCCGATGAAATTGAACTGCAGCTTGCCTACGCCATCGGCGTTGCGCGCCCCGTTTCGGTGTTCGTCAACACCTTCTCCACGGGTAAACTGCCCGATGAAAAAATTGCCGACATCATCGTGAAGGAGTTCGATTTACGCCCGTATTCCATCATCGAAAACCTCAACTTGCGCACTCCCGTCTACAAGCAGACCTCGGCGTACGGACACCTTGGAAAGGCGCAATTTTCCTGGGAAAAAACGGACAGAGTCGCCGAGCTCAAAAAATACCTTTAAACCAACTCAAAAGGCGGCGGTTTTTTCGTCGCTTTTTTCTTATCATCGGGTAAAAAAATGAAAACTTCCACTAAAATGCTCTGTTATACGGCGCTATTCACCGCCGTCATCGCCGTATGCGGCTTTATTTGCGTGCCCGTCGGCGAAATGAAATATACCTTACAGCTTTTAGCGGTACTCGTCTGCGGCGGCGTTCTGGGGATAAAATACGGCAGTATCGCCGTTGTCGCCTACCTTTTGCTGGGTGCCGTGGGCGTACCCGTCTTTTCGGGCTTTTCGGCAGGGCTGTTTGCTTCGCCGACAAACGGCTTTTTAATCGGATTTTTAGCCGCGGTAATTTTTACGGGCTTTGGGTATGGATTTTCTTGCAGAAACTCCCTTTTCAATCACGCGGTGCGCATCGGCTTTATGATTGTCGGAACGGCTGTCTGTTATGCTTTTGGCTTGGCGTGGTTTCTGCTGTATTTTTCCGGCTCACATATCACGCTTGCCTACGCTTTTGGCGTATGCGTTCTGCCGTATCTTTTGTTTGACGGCGTAAAAATCGCTTTGGCGGGCGTTTTGATTGAAAAATTAAGGACAATTGTGAAATAATTGATACACAAACACATAAAATACGGGTAGTCAGCCCGTATTTTTTTCAATACCCGTTGACAATTTTAAAAAAATATTGTAAAATAAGTTTATAGAGAATCTATAAAACCATTTTGAGATGTAAAATAATACGCATAGCAGTGGTGGTTCTCGATATTACGACAGGAAATAACTTACTATGCAAAACGATACTTGCTATTTTGTCCGTATACTATCCCGTACGGACGGCAAACAATCTATATTCACTGCCGACGGAAATCTTTTTCTCGGTGAGCAGGAGATAGTCCTTACCTACCGTCAGGACGGTTGCGAGGTGCAAATTACCGCCACGGAAAATTGCGTTCGTATGAAACGGGAGGGGAATTGTTACGTATGCCTTTGCTTTTGCCCCAAAGAAACTACCAAGGGCGAAATCGGCCTTAGCGCTGAGCAGGCGGGCGAGGTAGACGTTTACACCAACGATTTAAAGATATGGCTGAAAGAGAGTGCAGACGGAGAAAAAAAACTCAAAATAGAGTTGGACTATACGTTGGCATTTTCTCAGGAGCAAACACAACACACGTTTTTAAGTTTGATTGCCGAAAAACAGTAGACAATCGAGCATATTGAGGAGATTTAAGAAAAAAATTATGAAAATACAGTATTTGGGACATTCATGCTTTCTCTTGACAGAGAGTACGGGTACTACCGTTCTCACCGACCCATACAGCAACATCATCGGCTTTAAGCTGCCCGACGTTTCTGCCATGGTTGCAACGGTCAGCCACCAGCACTACGACCATAACAACCTGGCGGGATTAAAAAATAAACCCTTGGTCATCGACAAAGAGGGCTTGTATACGCTTGACGGCGTTGATATCACGGGTATCAAGAGCTTTCATGACGACGAAGGCGGTTCACTGCGCGGTGAAAATATCATCTTTAAATTCCGTATGGACGGCTTGGATATATGCCACCTCGGCGACATCGGCGAAGCTTGCACCGCAGAGCTGCTGGAGCAAATTTTACCCATCGACATTCTGCTCATTCCCATCGGTGGAAAATATACCATCAACAGCGAGCAGGCAAAGGAATACGTCGACAGAATCATGCCCGAAGTGGTCATTCCCATGCATTATAAGAGCAAGGGCTTGAAGATGGATATACAAAAGCCCGACGACTTTTTGGACTGCTTCGACGAAGAGGAAGTGGAATATTGCGAGGACAACGTTTTGGAGTTTTCCCGCGACGATTTATCGGATGAACGCACCAAAGTAATCATGATGGAGCGCTTTAAAAACGAATGAACAACGAACTTTTGAAAAAGGCGTATAAAAATTATTTGAATACGCTCAATATTCACACGCTGAGAAACGTGGCGCGGGGCGTGGGGGTGTATAGCCCCACGAAGGGTAAAAAGGACGATTTAATCGACCGCACCATTGCCGTGCTCATCGGCACGGTTGAGGCCGTTTCGCCATCCAATCTCGGCGCGCCGCTCAAGGAGGACTCGCTCGACCCAAAATATCTTCGGGAGCTCGATGCCATCGGCCGCGAGTATACCGTTACCGTCGGTCAATCGGTTCGAGCGGAAAACGTATTGAGCGTGAGAAGCGGAGAACCGTCCGTCAGCCCGTACGACCAACCCCTGTATATGGGCGTTTTGGAGCTTTTGCCCAACGGCAGTGGATATTTACGCGTCAAAAACTGTCAAACTACGGCGGGTAAGGACGTATTCGTGTCCTTGCAGAGCGTGCGTTCGTTTGCCTTGCGGGAGGGCGATTACGTCGTGGGCTACGCCGATTTGAAATCGGGTAATTCCAGTCCCGTTCTAACGAAAGTATTGTCCGTGAACACCCGTTCCGACTATCAAAAGCGAAAGTCCTTTGAGGATTTTTCCGCCTGTCATCCCGAAGAAAAAATACAATTTTCCAAAGACAATCAAAAGCTTTGCCTTCGCTATATCGACCTGTTTGCCCCCGTCGGAAAGGGTCAACGGGTGCTGGTTAAAGCCTCGACCGGCACGGATGCAAACGGGCTGTTAAAGGACGTTGCGCGCGCCTTAAAGGAAAAAATAAACAACGGGGAAAATTATCAGGTTTTGCCCTTACTCATCGACGAGCGACCCGAAGAGGTTACAGAATTTCGCCGTATCTTCCCCCAAGAGCTCGCCTACACCACCTTCGACCAATCGCCTGCCGAGCATTTGCAGGTGGCTAAGCTCACCTTTGCCCGCGCCAAGCGTTTGGCGGAAATGGGAGAGGACGTCGTCGTGCTGTTCAATTCGCTCACCCGTTTGACGTACGCGTGCGATGCCTGCGCCACGGCGGAAAAAACGCTCGCCTGCGGGTTAAACGCCTCTGCGTTCACGCTTTCCAAGAGCTGTCTTTCCCAAGCTGTCAAGCTGAAAAACGGCGGCAGTATTACCGTCATCGCCGTACTTTCCGCAGAAGAAGGCAACGCTTTGGATCAGGCAATCGCCTACGAATATGAAAAAATCTGCAATTGCGTTCTCTCGCTCGATAAAGCCTTGGCACAAAAGGGCAAGGGCTGCGTCTTAAACGTGCAGGATAGCTATACCGTGCGTGCCGAAAGCCTGCTTTCGGTAGAGGAAGCCGAGTGTGCGGCGTATATCCGCAGTCAGTTTACCGAACGGAAAGGGGGGGATAAATTATACGCCCTCATGCAACAGTCCAAGGACAATGCAAGCTTCATTCAAGAAGTTTTCAATAATTAATTAAAAAAGCCCGTCTGATTTTCCGTTGTGTTCTTAACGGAGAATTCGGGGCGGTATGTACACGGAAGGCAATTTGTCTTCCGTGTACTGCTTTTTATGCAGTTTCTCTAATATTGCTTGGAAGTAGCATTTCAAGCACGGGCATTCCGTCTTGTTCGGGGAGTTGGAATGCGTAGTGGATATTGATGAGGTTGCCTGCGGTACGGGAATATTTCTCCAACTTCTCGAATACCTCGATCTTTCGGTTGAAGACTCGGAGCAGTTCGGGTGTTAGCGTAGGCATTTCAATATACTGCTTTGCCTTTGCAATAAATTCCCTGATGCAACTATCTCGCATATCCATTCTGCTTATACCGTCATTCACGGCTATCAGCTTTTCTTTTAGTGCAGTCTGTTCTTGCTCGTATCCGCTTGCCATCGTATCGTAGCGTTCGGGAGTGATTCTTCCGCAGACTCTATCCTCGTATAAGCATCGGATAATATTGTCAAGCTCCTTGATACGCTTTTCAAGCTGCTGTTTTTCTCTTTCTGCCGCATTGTAAAATCTCTCGGCTTCAGCTTCGCCGTTGGCAGTTGCCATTGCGTAGAATTCCTCGGCGCGCTCTCTTGCGAATTCGGTTACCTGACGGAGATTCCGCAATACGATTTCATCAAGCACACTTTCTCGGATATAATGCGAAGTGCAATCGGTTGAGCGAGTTTGATAGCCACCGCACATGAAGTTGTTTTTCGATGGATCGAGTGT